>CAIYUY010000369.1 GCA_903929485.1 uncultured Desulfuromonadales bacterium | reverse complement strand
GCCGTCCCTGGGTGACGGGCGGGCGCAGAGGATCCGGTAGATGTCGGCGGTGAAGCGCTGATAGCTGAGGCTGTGGGTGAAACCGAAGACCGCGGTAGTCAGGCCATGGGCGTTACGGTAGTGGATCCAATCAGCAAAGTTCGTGATGAAGTCGGAGCAGAGAACCGCATGAATACGATTCCCTGCAAAAGTTTCGTTCACTTCAGCCAGGGATGTGAGCTGGATGATCTTTGCGCGGGCCTTGTCGGGGAGCGCCAAGGGGGAGAAGGAGGAACAGGGAGCGGTCGTATAAACGGCCTCTATCTCCTCGCAGAGCAGGAGGGCGGTGAGGAGACAGCGGTTTGCCACGGCCCGTCCGAACAGGCCGGTCTCATCCGCGGAAAATGTATCCGCCAGAAAAATAGAGTACCTATGGCTCCCCGGCGGCCGCCGATGAAACTCGGGGCCGTCTTCGATAACTCCTTGGAACGGGTCTTCGTCGCTGCTGCGGAGATTTTCTCGGCCTTGCGGACCGATTGCTGATAAAAACCGTGTTTCACATGCGGTCATGGACAGATTCTCGAGAACATATTCGCGCGGTTGATATTTTTCAGCGCCATCCAAGCATGCCATGAATCTATTGTATGCGTCTTCCAATTCATGGCGCTTCTCAAATTGTTCACCGCACCGCTTATCCCAGTAGGGGATGCTCGTGGCAGGGACATCCGGTAAATTCTCTCCATCTGCTTGGTTCATACTGGTCACATTCCATACTAACAGGGGAACATTACAGGACAATGCTTCTTGTAGCGCAAACCCTTGACTTTCATGTGTTCCCAGCCATATCCCGTATCGGGCTTCTTGAAGAATGCTCAAATACTCTTCTTCGTCGTATCTTTGCGCGTAATCAAACAGATGAAAGTCTACATTTCTGGTTTTTAAAAATTGACATAACGCCTCCAGCTCTGCCGGATGGCGATGTTTGAAATAAATAAATACGGTTGACCGGAGCGGGGAGGCCGGCTTGAATTTCATGGTATCAACACCGAATGGCGCCGTTTCTATCCGTAGTCCCCTGCAAAGAGGGGATTTTCTCCAGGCGCTATTTGCCCATTCGCTTGGTTGTAGATAGAGCAGATTTGTCGCGTCCGCGGCAGCGGCGACGACATTGGCGACGGCGGATTTGGGAAATACTGAAACATGTGGACCAAATATGAATTTAGTGGCGGGATATTTTTTCACATAGTCGGTGAGTAGAATGGCGGGGCTGTAGATGTAATCGTAAAGTCTGAAATCTATCGAGGATAGTTCGTTTTGGCGGTTAACTACATGTAACTCTATTGCTTTGTATTTTAACAAAGCACTCAGATTTTTGTGATGCATGTATACGTTCAAAAAAAGAATTTTTGGCCGTCCGGGGACTTTCATGTTTCGTGTCTCTATCTTTGGGTTGAAATATGAGGTTTCTTGATGGTGAAACCCGGCGCCATCGTCAGTATCCGGCAAAAACGGGTTACCGTTGCGGCCACGGAGAATCTCTGCGCATTGCGGACGGCATTGTCGGAAAGTTCCTCATAACGCGCCTCGACCTCCGAGAGCCCCTTCAGCCACGCCTGCGGGTCGGTTATCTCCTCCACCAGGACGCCGCCATCTCCCAGCGCCTCGGGAATCCCCCCCACTTTGCTTGCCAGAACCGGGATGCCGTTAACCTGGGCCTCCGTAATGACCCTTCCGAAGGATTCCTCCCACTGGGAGGGGACCATCAGGATCCGTGTCCGGCTGTAAACCGTCCGCATGTCGATCTGCCGCTCCAGATAGGTGACATTGGGAAAGCGGGTCCGGATGAGCTCCACAATGGCGGGGGGGGTTTCCCAACTCTCCACCGCCAGGAATTTACGGTGGGGGAGGGCCGCCGCCACTTTCAGAAAGGGCGCCACCCCCTTCACCGCCACCGGATTGACCATGGTTATGTACTCATCCGACCGGTGTGCAACCCGGTATCGTTCCAGATCCACGGCCGGGTGGAGCACTCGGGCGTTAACCCCGTATTCTGTCCGGAGACGATCCTGGAAAAATGCCGAACTGGTGAGGATCAGCGGCAGTTCCTCCGGTTGCGGGAAGCCGCGCAGCTCCAGACCATTGTGGGCGTAGAAGAGCGGATAGACCCCGCGGGCCTTGGCGATGGCCAGCAGTTCGGGTGATCGCTCCGCCTGAAAGAGTAACAGGTCGAACTCTCCGCCGGCAAGCAGGCGCTCCACCTCTCCGAGAAAAGCCGTCGGCGAGTTCAGCGTGGTGGGAAACGCCAGATCATAGCTGAACCGGGTTCGGTGAGGGTACTCCGTCACCCGGCCGGTAAAGGAGGTGATTCGTCGCATCTCCTGATTCACCGCCAAGTCGCTTCCCAGATGGCGGAGGGCGTCGTTGAGGCGAGGCAGCTCTTCAAAGCCGGCCTGTCCCACTGCCTGGATGCTGCAACCGGAATGTACGAGCCCGGAGAGGAGGTCGTGGGCGGCGGTCTCGCCTCCCCCTTCACCGATGGGATAAAGGGGTTTGCCCGAGGCAAAGAGGATACGCAATGGGTCCAATGGTTTTTACCTCCGGAAAGTTCCGCCCGGATATCGCGTGGGCGTTACTCTTATCACCAAATTAGTGGAGACATGTCAAGATAATAGTTGCCGTCGGGAGGGCGCCCCTTGCGGGCGCTCGGGAATGACGGGTACACACAGGTACGCGCAAACGAAATAAGCCGGTTTTTACGGTTATTTTGAGCCGCGCTCCCTTTTTTTTACTGCTTCGCGTCGATTCGCTAAAGTTTTTCAACAGGGGGGCGATAAATGAATCATAGGGCAGGGAAAAATGATTCAATTAGGAGGTAGCCCACGCAAGAAAAGAAGTAT
>CAIYUY010000368.1 GCA_903929485.1 uncultured Desulfuromonadales bacterium | reverse complement strand
TGGATGGATACTTGGGCGTTTTCGCTCACCATTGCATTCACCGGCAGGCCAAAGGAGGGTAATTCATGCCGCAAGCAATAGAAGCTTTTTACCATGATGGGATTGTAGAGTTGAAACGGAAACCTCACGGCATCAGAAAGGGCAGAGCACTGGTGATTTTTTTGGATTCTGAAAAAACGGAAAAACTTCAGGATGTCGACTTGGAAATAGTAAAAATGAAAGCCAGTTCCGTTGATAAGTGGGTAGGCTTAATTGCAGATGCCGAACTTGGTGACTGGAAGGCTGAACGTCGCCTTGGGCTTGAGGGCAAAGTCTCATGAAGCTGTTTCTCGATACGAATGTCATTTTGGATATTGCGTTAGACCGAAAGCCATTTGTGGATCATGCAATTCTGTTGTGGCGGCTGGCGGAACAAAAAAAGATTATGGATGAAGATGGTTTTCGAGAGGCACTGAATTCGGATATGGCTGATTTCGAGGATGCAGTGCAGTACGTTATTGCATTGCGTAACAATTGCGATGCCTTAATCACCAGAAACAAAACTGATTTCGGCAACAGAGCCAATATCTTTGGTCCCGAGGAGATGCTGCAACAGATAGCACATCGTCGGACTTGAAGAAACTCATCAGGCCATCAGTATCGTTTTATGCCACACCCCATGTTTCTCACCTGGTCATCACTTGATCCGCCTGTAAACTCCCTTTTCCGATTATCAGCTTCATTTATTCCTGTTCGTAACCGGTAATCGGCATTATACCCGCCATACAGCTTCACCGCGATGGTCCTGGTGAGGCTCACCCCTCCCGTATAGGTTGTCCCCCAGGGAACGGATCAGCGCGTTGCCAACTGTGGTATCCAGGGCGTTTTGCCGCGACGGGTAATAGATGTAGAGTGTCGACTCTTGCCTGACGGAGAAGGCTGTGTCGGAGATAAAGTTCGCCGTGATCGTCGTCGGCGCGGTCACGACCAGGGAGCATAGTGCAGTTCCCGAGCAGCCGGCGCCGCTCCAGCCGCTGAAGAGGGAGTAGGGGAGGGGAGTCGCAGTCAGGTTGAGGGGAGTGCTCCAGGCGAAGCTGTTCTGACAGGAGCTGCCGCAGGGTAGTCCGGCGGAGGCGAGAATCATCATGCAATCCTGACCTCCGATCCCCCCGCCCTATGGTCCTCAAGAACAATGACCTTGATTTCTTTCAACTGCTTCAGCGCTGCGTCATTAGTCAAAAAGTAGTCTGCCTTGCGAATAATTGCTGTTGCAAGTTGTATCGAATCCGGGGTTTTAAATCCGTATTTAGCCCGAATAACCGCAGCTTGCTCGGAAATTGCGTTTGAAATTTCGCACGTTTCAAGATCAGTCGATGTAAGAAGAATAGTTTTGTATTTATCTGCAAGTTTTATGTTGCCATCTCGCAAAGGGAGTACTAAAACCTCCAGCAAGGTAATGGTAGATGTCATTCCTTTTGCCTGCTTGGTATCAATAAGCGTAATAATTGGTTTAATAAGCTCAAAGTATCTTGGATTTTTTCGATGAAATAGATCAACGGTGCGGTATCAAGAAAAATAGTCTTTCCCTTTAATCGTTTGACTAATTCCATGAATCACGTTCTTGTCGAATGTAATCGTCTACATTGACTTTTGACCATACACTCGCGCCTAATCCCTCTAGTTCAAGAAGTGTATGACGCTCAACTCCTGCATTTAAGGTTTTTTTCAAAAAGGATGACAACACTTCAAGCAGATTCAATTGTTCTATCGGCGCCAGTTCCGGCAAGATAGCGACTATATCGTTATAAGTTAATCGCGTTTTGTTGATAGCCATGAAAAACTCCTTTTATTGATCGAGATGGATGAAAATTTAAAAACTGGGGTCGTCATGCTCTATCCATTGGGTGTCGACACGTTCCGCTTCACGAGTATCCATGCGAGCTTGAACTGTTATGCCGTCAACTTTGCCTTAATTAAATTTTAAGAGCAACGCATAATTGCATATATGTCCACCTCATGCTCCTTATGCCTCTCTCACGCCCCTTATGCAAACTCTCAACGGATAAACTTTGCATGCCGACGGGTAGCCTGGAATCGGGGGGATTTGACTGCTTGAAACTGGTTTTGTTAGATTGTGCATCAAAAAAATATCGTTCCATTATATTAATGATTGTTTTTCGTATAGATAAGCCGTTTTTCCCGCTGGCGGGAATTGTCGCAAAAAACTGAAAAAGCTATCACCGGGTTAATGACGGATGGGCGCTGCCTGTGCCTTTTGTACCCTGAAAAGAGGCAGTCGGGAAGGGCGAAGAACAGACGCCCGAAACCCCAATCTCCCTCCTGACCTCTCCCTTGAAAGATAGACATCAGTTGAGTTCGACGTAAAAGGGGACGCTTCGAAGCGTCCCCTTTTTTTCATGATGATTTTTATTTCAGTTGTGACCTGACCAGTAGATTAAAGCGCCTTGTTCCCGGTCGTGTCAGTGATATGGCCTACCAAATCCTCTGCATTCGCCCCTATCAATCTGATTGAATCCTGGGAATCCAGGACAATAACCAGATCCGACGCTCCGCTCTGGACGACATGGTCGGCGATCCAGGTGTTGCTTGGGGCAAATGTCATACCAGTAATTTGGATTGTATCCCCCGCGGTGAAATCGGAAATGATGTCATAGCCGTTATCACCAGGTGTCGCGCTATAGGTGAAGGTGTCAACTCCAGTACCGCCGGTAAGGTAGTCGTTCCCTTTACCACCGGTGATCATGTCATTGCCTCTCCCGCCATTAATCACGTCGTTGCCAATCCCGCCAAGCAGGAGATCATTGCCGCCATAGCCGAAGAGAGTATCGCCGCTTGCCCCTGCGATAAGCTGATCGCCGCCCGTACCACCGAGACCGGTACTGTTGCCGCCGGTAAGGATTGTTGAACCGCCGGTGTTCAGTTTGAGAAGCGTACCGTCATCGAACAAAACCTTTGAGGCGTCAAGGCTGTCGTGGAAGCCGGTAAGAGTCAGTTTATCAGTCCCATGACTTAATGTTGTATCCAAACCAGCTGAAGCGTTTCCGACAGTCAATACCGAAGCGGATGTGCCGCCGATAAACATCAAATCTTTTGCAGTAAAGGCTACCGATGACGAGAGGGTGTCAACGCCGGTGTCCTCGTTGACAACAGTTGCTGATACTGTGGCACTTGTCAAATCGATCGAATATGCGTGCGGAGTAACCGGTTGGTTGAAGGTGCCGAGGAGTGATATCCCCAGCGCGTCGGCAGGGGTACCAATGTTGCCGGCCGCATCGAGAGAGAATCCGGTCGAAATATTGATTGCATCGGCTCCACCGGTGATACCGTAACCGGTAGTCTTTTCAAGGGTTGATGCTTGAGCGTCAGTTAATACGATTTTAAGAGTGTGGTCATCCAACACCGTTGCGCTCGTTATCTTACTCGTATCAAATCCTACATTTGCGGTAGTTGCACCATCGCCATTGATATCCCACACGAGTTTGGACCAATCCAGATGACCTTTGACGTCGGATGCATTGGTTTCACTGGGGCTCAATATGGTGTTCATATTGTTGCCGGTCAGAGTCAGTGTGTTTGATGTCGGATCGTAGTAGCTGCTGGTGAAGGTGTCGGTGGGGGCCTTGGTGTCAATGGCGTAGTTGCCGCTGGTGCCGCCGGACCCGGCGTTGCCGGCCACGTCGGTGTAGGTGTCGGCCACCGTGACGAGGTTGGTGGCGTTCTCGATATCGGTGGTGGGGGTGAAGGTGGCGGT
>CAIYUY010000367.1 GCA_903929485.1 uncultured Desulfuromonadales bacterium | reverse complement strand
TTCCTGGCGCCGCCGGAGGTGACGGTTTTCCGGCTCCGGCATCCGTGAGGTTAATAGGCGTAGAGGACCGTCATGTTGCTCTTTTCCATACTCGGGTTGTTCTGGCGTTCTCCCTGGATTTCAATTTTGTAGATATACGGGTAATGAGGTGATTTCAGAGGAGGGCCGCCCGACCCGACAACCGCCCCCTGGGTAAGTTCCGTATCTTCACCGGCGCTGGTTATGTCGGAATTCCCCGCCAGACTGTTGGTTATCTTCAAGCCGGTACCGGGAAAAGAGGTGATTCTCCATTCACTGGTATCCACAATATTGGAAAAGACTCTGTAGGGGGCGCCGGATGCGGCGTTCAACCGAAAACTGATGTCGGGGGAACTGCTCGATATGGCGGAACAAACTGGATTCCAGAAGCGTCGGGGGGTTGTCAGCCGCATATGCAGGCAGCTCAGATTGGATTCCGGAAGAAGCGTCAGACTGCCCATCTTGGCGGGGAAATATGACGTGAAAGGATTTCCCGCCGAGGAAAAGTTGGAGAATTCAAGGGCCTTGCCGATGATCTCCTTGGTAAGGAGCTCGGCGCCGCCATAGGCGGCATCAGTTGCCGTTCTGTAACGTTTGAGCGCTCCGGTCGTCTTGGTTCCGGAGGTGATCATGGCGAGGAGGGCCATGCTGATTACCAATGACAGCGCAGTGAACATCAGCGCGGTTATCAAGGCCATTCCGTTTTCCCGTTTCAGAGGGTTCATGGTAAGCGCCGTTCGTCCGGTTCGATCATTGATTGTTTGTCAGATTCTTGGGGCGCGCAATAACCCGGTACAGTTTCCAGTGATACTGACGCTGTGCCGTGGTAAACGTGTGCGTACCGGTAAGGCTCGTTTCACCGTTGTTTTCATTGCCGACTACCATGGTGGCGGCGGGATAGCTGTATCCCGGATCTTTACGCCCTTCCTGAGCAAGGATATAGACCTTTACCAACTTCAGATGCTCGCGAATCCCCACCGGAGAGGCCAGCCATCCCTGCACGTCCGTGGATGACGCGCCGCCGGCCACCACGGAGCCGTCGGCATTTGAATAGGCGGAGATACTCTTGGCCCTTCCCCCATCGGAAATGTCCCACCCCAGCACCACCTGCATCTCCGCCACGCAATCGAGAAGCGGCATGTAGTCGTAGTGACCACTATTGACATGACTCACCATGGCCTTATACAGCACCCCGGTCTGTTCCGCGCAAAACGGCGGGACACTCTTGCCGGCAATCGTGTCGGTGGTGATAAAAAAGTCCGCCCGGTTGAAGGGCATCCGGAGTGTTACGCTGCTCTGGTCGATACCGTACACCATGGAGAGCTGCTGATCCTTCAGCGGGAGATACGGGTTGGTCGGTTCACTCCCCGTGGTCAGTACTGTGTACTCCGTCCCTGTCGTGTCCAGTAACAGGTGATCATCGGTGGGGTCGTTGAAATTGTGTCGGATGACGATGGTCCGGTCGCCCGGCATCAGGTTTTTGGCGGCCCAGTTCACCGGTCGGGATGACCATGACGGTGAACTGCTGAAGTTATGAAAGGGGATGTAACTCCAACGTTGGGAAGCCTTGGAGCTCCCCATGGTCGTTCCCTTGATCCCCATGAAATCGGAAGAAAATGCGGCGGAATTATTGAGCGCCACAAAGGCCCTGGGGACGTTGCTCGGCGCATCATTGGTGGTCGCATCAGCATCGGCCGCTTCCGCATAGTTTATGGAGCTTCCCGGCAGATAACCCCAGTAGAGACCGAACCCCATCTGCTCCAGATCATGGCGCAGCAGTTCCAGCCCTATGATTCCTTCCATGCTCGACTCTTCCGACTTTGAGTATTTCGCGGATTGGGTGATGATGTTTTTGAACGTCTGAGCTGCAACCATGATCACGGTCATGAAGAGCGCCATGACGATGATGACCTCAACAAGGGTAAAACCATGATGTTTTTTCGGCGCCATGCTCCGTTTCACAAAAAGCTCCGGTTCATTCCGACTCCGTCAGTAGTGATGAGATTGAGTTTGAGTAGGAAGAGTTTTTTTTGCGCCAAGTTACATTAATGGTTACTTCCTTTGATCGGCCGGTTAACTGTGCGACGATCTTTTGCACGGAGTAACTCTTGAAACCGCGGGATACCGCCTCCTTGGGGGGTGAGGTGGCGGTGGTGGATACCGAGGCGAAGGACAGCGCCCTGACCGCCATCATTCGTTCGTCCGCCAGCATGATTCCCTCGGTTCGTAAAAGATTGTCGCGATTCTTGTCCATGGCGAGTGTGATGGCCTGCAACATCCCCAGCATGCCCACCATCAGGATGACGATGGCCACCATGAACTCCACGAGGGTAAATCCCTGGTTACTATCGGTCATCGCAACTGCTCCACGCTGTATTTTTCTTGCCTGGGTTGATCCGCACCGTGGAAAGAGTCAGGCAATCCACCGCGGCGGAACTGTTCCCCTCCAGATAGATTATGCTTGTGGCGCCGATCATCATCCCCCGAGGATCTATTTCCAGGGTTTCACCGTTGTAATATGTGGAGCTGTTTGTCTTGAGAGCGTACTTGACACTCCGAGAGGGAGGGGGGATGACGGTTCCCGCCGCAAGCGGTTCGTCATCGGAGCTGTAGGATTTGAACAGGTAGCCCTGCTTGTTCACCGTGATGCTCTGCCGCTGCTTCGTGGTTATCGCCCGGATCCGCAGTTCGCCGAAATCGCTCACCATCGTCTTGACCTGGGCCTCCACATTGTATTTGACCTGCCATTGGTGATAGCTTATGGTTGCGGCGCTGAGCAGGGTGGTGGCGATGGCCATGACGGTTATCAGCTCCGTCAGGGAAAAGCCTCGTGATCCGTAAACCGTGGGAACTCCTTCCCCCATCTCACTCCTCCCGTGAAAAAGATGGATCATTACCGTTCCTGGACATTGATCACCCGTTTGCTGGGCGCCGGATTCCTGACCATGGTGCCGCTCCCTCCAACTCCACCTCCTCCTCCGCCGGATGCTCCGGAGAGGACGATCCCGGAATCCAATTGCCGTCCGCCGCTTCGGGTAAAGGCGCCGTCAAGATTAACCGTTTTGGGGATGGGGGTGTCGGTGGTCGTGGCCACCAGCTTTCCTTGCAGGCCGCTTTTTGGTGGAGTTCCGCCGGTATTGTACTTCACCGACCAGAGGGAGGTTGTCCCTCCGGCGGTGCAGATGTCGGTGCTGGGAGTAAAGGTCGGGTAGAAGACCACGCCGGTGGTGTTCGCCACCAGTTTGCCGTAAAGCCGTTCCGCCCCCGATGTGCCGGAAGCGGCGGTGAGGCTGATATACCACCCTTTTTCGGTGGTCAGGGGGGCGGTGGGGGTGCTGGTTTGATCTTTCAGTTGAGCCATCGTCATGGCCGGGCAGGTTCCCGCCGTGTCGTAAAAAGTATTGGCGTACCCCAGGTCGGAGCGGTAGCAGGGGTCGGTAATGCCGAATATTCTTCGTTGGCTGTTCAGGTCATCACCGGTGGAGAAATAAAGCCCCTCGCCGAAAAAGAGCCATAACTTCTTGTTCGTGCGATCCTGCAGCAGATCCACGGAAGAGGTTATGGGGCCGATATCGCCATTGTCGATGAGGGTGCTGATAAACCAGTTGGCCGGATCAGGGTCGTTGTTGGTAACCAGACGCAAGATCCCCCCCTTGTCCCAGGCGGTGGGGTAGGGGGGGCCATGGTCCCACTCGGTTCCCGAATTGACGCCGGTTGCGTCGAGAGTCGCCCTGGTATAGGTGACGTAGACCACGTCATCGCTGTAATAGCCGTCCAGGGTGGAGTTGGCCCGATCCAGGTCAATCACCGACTTGTAGAGTGAATGGGCGAAGGCGTATTTGACCCCCGTATCCTTGATCCAGTAATTGCAGTTACTCTGACCGGCTGCACTGCATTTGACGAAGCCGGTGGTTGTGTCGAAGGGATTGATATCAACCACGTAGAGTTTTAAATTCTGGTCGGATCTCCCCTTCATCTGCCGGGTCGCCTGATCGATGGGGCCGGTGGGGCCCGAGGCGAACAGGGCGAACCAGCGTCCGTTGGTGGTTTTCATGGCGATCGGCGGAGTTCCGGCTCTGGAATTGATCCGAACCACCGCCGGACCCGGTGTCGTAAGACCGAGCCCCCGGTCGGCTGCGGGGAGTACTCCATCGGAAAATTCCCACAGGAATTTCGGGGCCAAGGGGGTGGTGATATCCAGGGCGAAATAGGAAGAAAAACCGCCGCCCATAACGGGAGTTTTGATGCAGTCAATGTTGTTGGTGGGGTCCGCGTCATGATTGAGAGTCTCGTTGCAGTTGCTGTCCCGGGTGGCGCCGCCGTGCCCCATGCTCCCGATGAGAAGCGATTGCCAGCTGGTCCGGGTCAGATCCAGGTTGCCGGAACTGAGAGTGCTCTTGCGCGGGCAATCCCAGTAATTACCGGTGCTGCAATCAGTGTGTCTGTTGATGGATGCATCAAAGATCAACGGTGTCCCGTCCACCAGGTACTGGTGGCAATAGCTGGAATCGGCGCAGTTCTTCAGATAGGGGAGTACATTTTTCGGGATGAAGGCCCACTCCTCTTTCCCCAGATCGGTATCATCGATGATCTGGGCGATACGAAAGATGTTGGTGGAGGAGATCGTCCGCACCAAGCCGAGCCGGAACGCATGGAGCATGCCGTCGTTGGCGCCGGCATAGACGTAGTTGTTGCTCAGATACTGGTTGGAGCCGGTGAATTGCCCGTAGCTGGAGTCGTTGTAATCAGTGGCGTAGCTGTTCAACGGCTGGGAACCTTGGATCTGGGGGGTGGAATTGATGATGTCCCCCAGTTTCCAGGCGCCGGTGATGGAGTTGTAGGTCACGGTGCGGGAGCGGAGAGAACCGCTGTCCACGCCGCGGACATAGTTGATGATGGCGTCGGTATCGCCATCGGTGGCGGCGGTCATGTTAAGGAGCGGTTTGAGAGCGGTGCGCTGGGAGGTGACGAAGCTGTTGACGCTGTTGGTCAAGGGTTGCGACGGATCCAGCAGCGTATAGATAGTTCGGGTGGCGGCGTCACGGGCAAGGAGGAGATCCCCGGCCTTCCAGAGAGCCTTGACCTGCAGCGAGTCGGCGCTGGGAATCCGGTCCTGATCCAGGTTCAGTTCCTTGTTCATATCGCTGTCTTCGTAGACTCCGCTGTATTTGACGAGAGGATCCAGATAGAACCAGAGGGCTTGCACGTCCCCCAGCCACATGATGCTCTTGCTCAATGGCCACTGAGGATAAAAAATGGCCTGAATGACATTGGCTCCCCGTTCGCCGCTCCGGTTGTTGGCCACGGCGGCCGCCGTCCCGGCCGTGGCCCGGTTGAGAATGCTGCTGAAGGCCTTGTCCAGGCCGCTTTCCACCTTGGATGAATCCGAGGCGAAGAAGTAATTGTCAGGGGCGCCGTCGTTGTCCGCATCCCATTCCCCACAAAGCGGATTGGGAGAGCTGCTCCCCACGCCGCAGGTGGCGCCGTTGTACGGCTTGCCGCTGCCATCCTTATCGTCGAACCCGCCATACTTTCCCGCCAGTTGCAGTGCGTTTTTCGGCCCCACCACCATGCTCCCCGCCGGTTCCTGGGTATCAATCATGAAGGTGGTCAGGTTCTGTGTCCCCGGCAGATCCGGACGAAGGTCGCTCATGTGGGCGTAGTAAGCCAGGCCCGCCACCAGGAACGTATTCCCCTTGCTGGTAAAGATGACCCTTCCCAGGTTGGTCACATTCCCCACGGGAGACATGCAGACCCCCGAACTGTTCACCTCGCAGGAGTGGCCGATATTCCTGCCGGTTATCCCCTCGATGTCGCCCACGCTCTTTGTCCATCCTTCCACGTCCACCTGCACCCCGTTGTCGATGAAATCGGTATCGCACCCCCCCTGGGAAGAGCCGCACCAATCCCCCAGTGAGCTTTGCGACAGACCGTAGTCGGCGATGAAGTGCGTCCCCGGAATCCGTTTGTCCAGCCAGGGGTTTGCGTCGTTGATGGCGATGACGAAGTTTTTGGAACAGGAATAAAGGGCCGGGTCACGCCACCCCCTGGCATTGGTTTTGGAGGCGTTGCAGTAAAGGGGGAAATTGTCGTTGGGCTCGGTAAGGCCGGTGCAGTAATTGCTGCCCGAGGGGGTCTGATTGCGGAAATAGCGGACGACCTGATAATAGAGCTCGCTGACGGGATCATACTGCTTGTATCCCGAGGTGTAGGCGAACTTGTTGATATAGTTGATCAGCCCGCTGTTCCCGGAAGCAGCCAGGGGGTTGTTGATGATCGTGCCGTCCGTATTGAGCTCCTTTTCCGGATTGTCGCATCCGGCGCTTGTCGAGCAGGTAACGACACTGTTGCTTGCGTCGTGGTATTTCAAGCCATTGGGAATTGTCGGACCCAACCATTTCATCTTTTCACGCAGCACCCCTCCGTCCCGCTGCTGGCTGTTGTCCGCGGCGTATGACATGAGCCCGAACCGCATCTTGTCCATATTCTTCTGGATGGTCCCTTCCGGTTTGTTATTCGTGCTGTTGCAGCGGGATTCGGCCCCTCCCACGGAACTGCACGCCTTGATCCGGAGGCTGTAGACCGATGCGGTGTTGGCGCCGGCTACCGGCCATTGACCCTCTCCCGTTGTCGTGGATCTGGAGACGGAGCATGTCGTCTGGCCGACCGTGCAGACGCCGAAGCCGCTTCCTCCGTTACTCCTGACGATGTAGCGAGTCTGATTGGTTCCTGTAATCCCCTGCATATAGAGTTCGGCGTTAGGAACCATGGGGGTAACGGAGAAATAGCTGCCGTTGTTGAATGCCGCCAGGAGAACGGTATCTCCTCCCGCAACATCCACGGTCCGGTTCCCCCCCGTGAAAGACTTGCGAAAGGCGTCCACCGCCAGTGTGGTGCTCCAGTTGAGCATGTTGCCGCTCCAGGCGGAGCCGGCCGCGCATTGATGATTGGTGGCGGCGCCGGAAGGGGAAAAGAGCCCGGTGGCGCCGCTCCCGGCGTAGCTGTAGCATTTGCCGGATTCGAAATAGCCGTAGTATTCCCGGGAGTTATCATAGCTCCCCAGCCCGCTGGAGCTGCAAGCATAGGCAAAAGACGAAGGAGTGCCTCCGCTGCAGGCCACCGTGGGATTGGCGGCCCCCTGCATCGGCTCCTCCACCGAGAGCATGATCATGACGCTGGGAGGGGCCGGGGTGTTGATATAGGGGGGGACGGCGCAATAGCCGCTGGGGATGGGTGACGCCAGAAAGGTGACCGCAATGGTGTGGGGGGTCGTAACGTTGGTGAAGTTGTAGGAGGAGAGCGCCCCCACCGAGATTCCGTCCACCAAAACGTCGGCGACCCTGAACCCCATGGTGGGAGAAATGGTGAAATTCATGTTGCCGCCGCTGTCAACCACGGTATCTCCTATGGGGGAGATGGTCCCATTGGGACCCGCCGTGGCATGAATGATGTAGGTCGGGAGGAAGGTGACGACCACGTTGTGGGTCGCGGTGACATTGGTCAGGGAATAGGATAGACCGTTCCCCTGGTTGACGCCGTTATCGACGATCTGCTGGAGGCGATAGCCTCCGTCCGGTTGGATGACAAGGGTAAGCGCCTGTCCGCTGAGCACCGGAGTCGTTCCCGCCGGATTGATGGTTCCGCCGCTGCCGGAAACGGTTGAGGTTACGTTGTAGTAGGCTAAAAATGAGGCGGTAAGGGTTCTGCTGGCGTTTGGCCCGATGGTGATGGCCGGAACAGACCAGGCGGAGCTCTGTCCGTAGGGAACCCCCTGATCCACGCCGTCCACAAAAACCTGATTGATACCGTAACCGGAAGCAGGGGTCACCGTAAAAAAGAGCGGTATCGAGCCGTTGACGGGATAGGAACTGCTGGTTCCGCCGGCCCAGGACATCCCGTAGGCGGGGAGGGTGATGGTCCCACCCACACCGGGAGCGACGATCAGCGTGCCGGTATTGGTGATATAGGTCACCGAAATGGTGTAATCCTGAGTAAAATTGGTGAAGGTGTACGGGTAGGTGGTCTGATTCACCGCGGCGGGGACGGGAACGCTATTGACCGTGAGGCTCTGGATCACGTAGCCGGAGGAAGCGGTGGCGGTGTAGGTCTGACTCGTTGTGGAAAAGACGTCGTAGGCTGTTCCCGGCGATCCGGCCAGGGGGGCAATGGCGCCGTGGCTGCTGGTGGTGGAGATGATCTGTGACCTCACCTCAGGATCCATATGTGATCTGTAGGTCGTGTTGCCGTAAACATACCCGGTGCGGCTCTGATTGCCGTTGGTGGTGTAGCCGTTATGGTACGAAATCTTCACCGCCAGGAGATGTCCCTTGGGGAGAGCATAGGCGGCGTTGCCGAAGGCGATGTTTACCACCGTACCCGTTGTTCCGGTGCCGGGAGAAGCGTAGGTGGCGCTTTGGGCGATGAGGGTTCCCAGGACTCCGCTCCCTACGGCGGGGTTGTAATCGTAAAGAGCAAACTGGAACCAGTCGCCGCTGTTGCCGTTGGCGCTGGTGCTGCTGGAAAGGTAAAACGCCCCGGTGACATTGGCGGAAAGATCCACGGCGGAGCCGAAACCGGTGCTGTTGTTATAGTTGAAATATACCCTTCCCAGTTCGCTGGTCGCGCCGCCCTTCGCCACGCTGATCTGCATTCTCGTGTTGGCGGCGGTGGGAGCCGTCTGGGAAAATGTCGTGATGGAAGGGGTCTGGGCCGTCGTATTCCCGTCCTTGATATTCGTCGTCCCGGCATCCCCGGTGATGGTGATATTCGCGGCGCCGGTGCCGGCCAGATAGAGAGGAAAGGTCGCGGCTTCGGCGCCGTACGGCGCGGAGAGGCAAAAGAACAGTGTCAGTGTCAGCAGTTTCATGCCGGTGAATGAACCGGCATCTCTTTCGTGAGCAGTTTTCATCAATAACCTCGCGTGCCGGAAACCAGGAAATCAGATGTTCTTGAGCACGATGATCTTTTCAACCTTCCCCCCCAGGATATAGAGTCTGGCCCGGTCGATCTTCCCTACATTGGCCAGACTCTGTAGGGAAAGTTCGGAGCCGGTTGCATCAAAAACCCTGGCGAACATGGAAATGGGGTATTGTTGATCGTTGATGACCAGAATGCGCGCCGCTATCTGTTTCACCACTCCCTCAATCACCAGATACGCTCCCTCCTTCACCTCATGGCGCTCCCCTGTTTCCACCGGGTAACCGTTTATCGGCGCCCCGAAGAGCAAGGCGACGAATAGTAATAATTTTGATAACTTCATATGCCCTCTGTTTTCATGTAAGAGTCTATTTTTTGCCTTGTTGGCGGATTCTTTAGCTTGTTCTCGATCCGGGGAAGAGATTTCTTGGTGGGTAGGCGGGAGAAAGTGGCGCACCGCGGGGAATGATGATTCTACCCTGTTTCATCTTGCTCCAGGAGCGTCTTTGATGTCAATGAGCATTCAAAAAAGAGCTCCGCTCTCCGTCCGAAATCGACCAATTCGGGCCATTATATTTAGTTGTCTGTCTGGTTATTTATGACCAAATATTATTACTGGTTTCTTTTGTTGCTTTATCAAATCAGCTGCGTATTTTTCGATTTTATCCGGAATGATAACTGTTCCAATTCCCTGTCGTGCGCCGCGTTGTTTCCGCTTGACGCCGCGTGGCGAGGGTGTTAGTTTGAACAGACATAGCAGTTGGATGCATACGTACCTTTTAACTTAACCCGAGAGGTTAGCAAAGGTGATCATGAAGAACTTCCCTGAATAAATCCAAGGAGCCTGTCGGCGCATGAAAGTGCGCCGGGGCTCCTTTTTTATGGCTTTTAACCACTGTGTACACAAAGGAGGAACGCGTGGGAGAAACCGGCACGGTCATACTGGACGGCATGGGGGTTCGGCGATCGCTGACGCGCATCGCCCATGAGATCCTTGAACGGAACAAGGGGGTGGAGAAGGTTGTCCTGGTGGGAATCCGCACCGGCGGCGTTCATCTGGCCCACGAGATCGCCCTCCGCCTGGAGGAGATCGAAGGGGTGAAGGTCCCGGTGGGAGCGGTGGATATCACCATGTACCGGGACGACATCAAGGGGCATGCCCCCCATCACCCCGTGGGGAGGACCGATATCCCCTTCTCCCTGGAGGGGAAGCGGGTGGTGCTGGTGGACGACGTCCTCTACACCGGGAGGACTATCCGCGCCGCCATGGACGCCCTCATGGATTATGGCCGACCCTCGTGCATTCAGTTGGGGGTGCTTATCGACCGGGGGCATCGGGAACTTCCCATCCGGGCCGACTTCGTGGGGCGCAATGTCCCCACCAGCTTGAAGGAATCGGTGGTCGTTCTCTTCGATGCCGATCATACGCCGGTGAACGTGCTGCTGGAAAAGGAGGTGCAGTGAGATGGGAGACGCCGCGCTGTTCAACCATAAACATATCATAGCTCTGCGGGATCTCTCCGCCGACGACATCCGGCTCCTTTTGACCACGGCGGAAAATCTCAAGGAGATCAACAACCGGGATATCAAGAAGGTGCCGACGCTGCGGGGGAAGACCATCATCAATCTCTTCTACGAGGCCTCCACCCGGACCCGCACCTCCTTCGAGATCGCCGCCAAGCGGCTCTCCGCCGACACGGTGAATATCTCCCCCTCCACCAGTTCGTCCACCAAGGGGGAGACCCTTTCGGACACGGCGCTGAATCTGTTAGCCATGAAGCCTGACATTATCGTCATGCGTCACAACATCTCCGGCTCTCACTATTTCCTGGCCAAGCGGCTCTCCTGTTCCATCATCAACGCCGGAGACGGCGCCCACGAGCACCCTTCCCAGGGGCTCCTGGATATGCTGACCATGAAGGAGCGGTTCGGCCGACTGGATGGGCTCAAGGTGGCCATCGTGGGAGATGTCTCCCACAGCAGGGTGGCCCGCTCCAATATTCAGGGGCTCACCAAGATGGGCTCCCATATCTTCCTGGCCGGCCCCCCCACCATGATGCCGCCGGGGGTGGAGCGGTTGGGGAACGTCACTGTTTGCAAGGAGATGCGGGAAGCGGTGGACGGCGCCGATGTGGTGATGATGCTCCGGATTCAACTGGAGCGGCAGGGGAAGAGTCTCATGCCGTCGTTGAAGGAGTATTCCCGTTACTACGGTCTCAACCGGGAGCTGTTGACCTTGGCCAAGCCCGGCGCCATGGTCATGCATCCCGGCCCCATCAACCGGGGGGTGGAGCTGGCCTCCGACGTGGCCGATGGCGATCAGTCCCACATCTTGAATCAGGTGGAGAACGGCGTGGCGGTCCGGATGGCCATGCTCTACCACGTCTGCGGCGGGACGGTTGAGGCAGGTTAAGGTTAAGGTTAAGGTTAAGGTTAAGGTAGAGGTAGAGGTAGGGGTAGATGGAGAGGTAGAGGAGTGAGGTCTCGTTATGGAAATGATTGTTAATCTTCATATAGAAAAACTCCCTGAAGGTTTTTTTCTGGCGACCTCGGACGAAATCCAGGGGTTGGTAGCTCAGGGAAGAACCTTGTCGGAAACCCTGGAAATTGCCCGTGACGTGGCTCGGCGGCTCGTGGAGGCCCGCACGGAACGGCATCTTGATCAGCAACTGTCTGAAGTGGGAGAAGTTTTCGACTATCCCCTCGTCGTTGGCTACTAACGTGGGGAGACTCTCCGGTTTCAGGTATAGGGAAATCATTCGCCGACTGAGACGTTTTGGATTTTGTTTTGATCGTCAGGCCGCTGGTAGTCACGAAATCTGGTTTAATGTAACTACCGGGCTTTATACAACGATTCCCAATCATCAGGGAGAGATGCCGGAGGGTACGCTTCGGGCCATACTTAGGCAAGGTGGAGTCGAGCCGGACGAATTTCTGAACTCTCACTAACGCCACTAAATGATTTTGGAGAGAGTATCGTGACGCGGATTCGCCGGAGTCGGTTTGTAGAGATAGCGCCGGTTGATTTTCTCATTGAGCGGGAACATCAGGGTCTTTCCCGGTGGCGCAAGAGCGCTCCACGAGAATTGGAGAAGAAGCGGCTTCTTTTGGCTCTCTGGCTCAGGCAGATAGAGGAAGCCGAACGGCACGATTTTTTACTCATTGGCCCCTGTCGGCGGTGGGTCAGGATTGATTTCCCATAAAAATATGCGAGGTGATATATGGATTTGCTGATACAGGGGGGCCGGGTTATCGACCCTTCCCAGGGGCTTGACGATACGCTTGATCTGCTGGTGGCGGACGGCGTGGTGAAGGAGCTGGGGCAGGGGCTGATCCCTCCGGCAGGCGTCCGGATTATCCATGCGACCGGATTGATCGTCACCCCCGGCCTCATCGACATGCACGTTCACCTGCGAGACCCCGGCCTGGAGTATAAGGAAGACATCGTCTCGGGAACCAGGGCAGCGGCCGCCGGAGGGTTCACCTCGGTCTGCTGCATGCCCAACACCAAGCCGGTCATCGACAACAAGGCCGTCGCATCCTACGTGGTGCACAAGGCAAAGACCGAGGGGTTCGCTAATGTTTTTCCCGTGGGCGCCATCACCCAGGGGAGCAAGGGGGAGAACCTCTCCGAGATGGGGGAGCTGAAGGAGGCGGGGTGTGTGGCGGTCTCCGACGACGGGAGGCCGGTGGTGAGCGGTGAACTGACCCGGCGGGCGCTGGAGTATGCCCGGGGGATGGGGATCATGGTCATCAGCCATGCAGAGGATCCCTCCCTGGCGGGGGATGGAGTCATG
>CAIYUY010000366.1 GCA_903929485.1 uncultured Desulfuromonadales bacterium | reverse complement strand
TTTATCCTTCGGCCTTATTTCACCCTTCACCCTTCACCCTTCACCCTTGCCTTTTCACCCTTGATTCACCTTCCCCCTCAACTCTTTTTTGAGCCGATGCATCTCCACCAACGTCTCTTCCAGCTTGCCCAACTGCATCTGCCGCACCTCCACCCCGGTCGCCACCCTTGCCCCCTCCGGCGCCACAATCGTTCGCGCCGGCTCCAAAGATCCGGTAACCCGGTGAATGGCAAAGAGGTAATAGGCCGGTACCGGGTACTCCGTCGGCTTGCTCAGATAATGATTCAGCATGTGAATCGTCAACCGATGTCCCGGATCTTCCTCCGTCCGCCCAAAATACCGGTTGATCCCGTCCACCAACTCTTCCCGACTCAACCCCGAATCTCTCAAAGCCCGTTTGATGGCGGCCGCGATCTCGATACAGGCCTCGGCCTCATTCTCCACCGGATAGAGAGCCGTCCCCACCTCAATGGCCTCCATCAGTTCCGCCTTTGCCCCCAGCAACGTCTCCACCTTGGCGGAAAAATCTAAAGCAAGCTGTTTCCCGTCTATTTTTGAGATAGTTTTAGACATTGCCCGCAATCCTTTTTCCTGCTAACTTGTTGCCTGGCCGCAGGTATCGACCACGGAGCCGTTCCTCCACCTGATCCGCTCGCACCCTGATAGCCCGGTCGATTTGCGGAGCCAGAAACCGGGCCGACCGGGGGCCGAACACCTGATCAGCAGTCAGACCGCACCACTCGGCAATCGCCTCTTGCGTGGGCCGGTGGACGCGGGTCCCTTTCACCACCTTTTGCACCTGGTGGTAATTGACGCCGATCTCTTCCGAGAGCTGCAACACGCTGACGTTCTTGACCCGAAGGAGCTTCTGTAATTCGTTCATGATGGTTACCTCAAGCAAAGGAGAATCTAAAATGGCAGTGTCAACGTGCATCAAATGCGGTAATCATACTTTCGAGATGGTTGAAGTTTCCCCGCAAGAATCAAAGTTCAAGCTCAACTTCATTCAATGTGTAAGCTGTGGCGGCGTTGTCGGAGTTCAGGACTTTTACAATATCGGCAATTTTGTCAAAAATATTGCCGACAAACTTGGTATCAGTTAAAGACAACACCGAAAATTTACCAATAAGAACAGACGACGCCCACGTTTTAGCACAATGTTGACAAGTAAAAAGAGCTGCCGGTAGCGACATTGACTCATGGATAACGGCAAAGAGCTGATTTTCGGCACGTGCGACAGATAGAGTGCACTTCATTCGAGAAACATAGCTGCACACTCCACCTTTGGGTTTGCCTAACGGGATGTAGGTTGTTTCACCTGCTCGGTTCATGACTCTTCTCCTCTCCCCGGCATCTAAACCGGGCTGGTAAATTTTAGTTTCTATTCCGTGAGGTACTTATGCAGGCAATAATCACTACTTCCGACATGTCTTTTACTTCCGACCTAAGTTCCGCCGATATCCCTGGCATTACCGTAACTACCCGGCTGACTGCTGCTGTTGACTGGAGCGGCCTCATTCAGCACACCCTTGAATACAGTTCAGATCAAGCCGTTAACTTGTTTGCTTGTTGGCTTGCGGCAAAGATCATAAAGGGCAATGGCAAAGAGACACTCCTCAACGGTCGAAAAGTGCCCAGCAAGGTGGATCAAATAATCGATCTGATAAAGAAACCCGATGGATTCTAATAACGTTCCGATCAGAGCCAATGCGAAGAGCATTTTAAACGGGGTCATGCTTCTTTCCTCTCTCCCCGGCATCTAAACCGGGCTGGTAAATCGTGGCGTTTTGGGCTAACGCGGTGAACATGGATAGACAATAAACGTATTTACGGACAAAGTAAAGGTTAAAAACGTGATTGCGGACAGATTGAAGAAAATAATGGAAGGGATGACCGTACGCGACTTCGCTCTGAAGCTCGGTAAAAGCCCG
>CAIYUY010000365.1 GCA_903929485.1 uncultured Desulfuromonadales bacterium | reverse complement strand
CCGTTCGGCCAGCAGTTGGGCGAGGAGTTGTTTTTCTTCGGCGTATTTTAGCACGTCACGGCGTTGATCGGTGGTCATTTGTGCCAGGTGGCGGTTGATCTGCTGTGTGATCGCGTTCACCTGCTGCTGAACCATACCGCCTAGGGACTGGCTTTGGCTTTGCGTCGGCGCCATCCCTCCCCCGCTCCTTCCAGCTCCTTCTTCCCCGGTTTTTTCATAGACTTAATCTGTAGTTGGCGGATTACAGGTCAGACATGGCCGTCTTCCTGTGGCGATTGCCGCAGCTGCGGTTTGGAACCAGATACGGTGATCAACATTGGTGATGATATTCATCCCATGCGTAGGGAAATGATATACGAATGAAGTGTCTGTTGCTGTCTCTTGGTTGGTGGCAACGTATTTACCAAGAGATTCATTCGTATTGGTGGTCGGACTTGATTGTTGTTGACTATCTGGAAACCATTCAACATTACCGCATCCCCCTAAATAAAGAACAAATAACAGAAAAACAATTCTACGCACAATAATCCCCCTTAGTTATCCTGCTTTTCGTTGACGTTCGGACATCAGTTCCGAGAGAAGTTTCTTCTCTTCAGTGTATTTTAGTACGTCTCTCTTTTGGTCCTCACACATTTGCTCCAGGTGCTGGTGGATCTTCTCTGTTACGGTATCCATGGGCCGCGGGGCAATCCTCGCGTTGTCTCCTCTTATTCGTTCTTCTCCCGTCAAAAGCCAATTTAAATCAACTCCAAAAATAGTCGCGATAAGAACGCAGTGCTCAACAGTTAGCTGGGAAGTAACTTTCTCAACTTTGCTGATAAAGCTCTGTTGGACGCCTATTTTCTCAGCAAAATCAGCTTGATTTAGACCGGAGTCATTTCGGATTTTTTTGAGTCGAACGCCAATATTCATAACAGGACTTTTTCCTTGACAGTTAGTCGCAATAAGACTATTATCCGTTCATCACGTTATCACTTTTCACCGGTTCAAGAGAGTAACGATAATTCACCGGCCCGGTTTAGATTCCGGGGAGAGAGGAAAGAAGCATGACTCCGTTTAAAATGCTCTTCGCAATAGGTGTGGCCTCAGTGTTGGCAGTTAGTGCCGGGGATTTATTCCATCTCCATCAATTACAAAAATACGCTGAGTACCTTGTGTCCGTTGAGGCATGTTTCTTTGCCATTGCCCTTTATGACCTTTGTAGTAAGACAAAAAATTAACGATGCAACCTGGGTGATTTTGGTTTTTGAGGCGCTTCATTATCCGGTTTGGCACAGACAGCCTTTGTTTTACGAGCTTTTCTAAGGGCCATGACTTCCTCATATCGGTTCCAGGCTACAAGTACCAGGATAACCAAACTAACAACACTTTGTCCGTAAAGGAGACAGTCATGAAAAGAAGCCATTTGGTATCCCTCCTGAAAGATATGTGTGGGATCGAAAGAGAACCGGACTTCCCTGTATTACGGTTATCGGTACCGGGCAGCAGGGTACGCGAACTGCTTCGTCTCAGCGATCAAAATATCAGGGCAAACAACGAAGGTAGTTATCTGACTCTCGCTAAATGGGAACTCTGGCAATGTGTTTACGACATCTTCCCTGATCTTGAGACGAAATTGTACTACTACACAATAGATTTCCCCGCTCCGGGTAAAGTTGACCTGTTGATCTTCAAAGAAGACTGAAACAAAAGAAAAGGAGTAACGCCATGACCGCTCAAGAACAGTTTCGACATGTACGTTCCAAAATGGTGGAGAAAGGAGTCACCAATACGGCCATTTCTAAGGAGTGTGGGATCAGCATGACCTATATCCACTACATCCTCTCCGGCCAGCGGACGGGGTACCGAGTGCGCCGAACGATCGCCGCGATGTGCCAGGTTCCGGTGGAAGCGTTGTTCCCCGACACGCCGGAAGAGTACCGGCATGCCGCTTAAAGCACCTTATCAAATTTGCTTTGATTTTAACAGATAAACAGGAGTTTTGCTTATGGCTGGTGATAGTTATCGACGGATTAAGGCGCAGGCTCAGGGGTATGAGATGTTGAAGCTGATGTCCCAGGCGAAGTCTCCCATGACGGCGGCGGAGATTGCTCAGGGGATGGGAGAGTCGGTGAATACGGTGCTCTGCTGGCTGATGACGGCATTGGATGCGGGGTTCGTCCGGCGGGGAAATGATGTGTGGGAGATCGGCATGGGGTTGGCGCTGTTTTGGGCCAGGGTG
>CAIYUY010000364.1 GCA_903929485.1 uncultured Desulfuromonadales bacterium | reverse complement strand
GTACCCCGTCCGGCTTAAAGTTTCGTGATACTTTGAACCGCAAAGACGCAAAGTACGCAAAGAAAATAGAGAAAAACAACGAACCTGGATTCTTTTTCGGTATACCCCAAAAAAGGCTTTTACTTTGCGGTTCCTTTGCGTTCTTTGCGTCTTTGCGGTGAAACTTTTTTGTTTTTCGTCGTGTCGGTGAGTTATCTTACGAATCACGGTTCACTCGGGCTCTTTGGGGTGCATACCGCAATATCAAGCCGGACAGGGTACTAGCCGCTTTTCCCATGACAGGTAGAAAAGTCAACGTATTGCCGGAGATTTCCGTCAGGATTTTATAAAAGTTCCTTTTTCGTACTCATCAAAAGCCACCCGAAGCTCTTCCCTGGTATTCATGACGATTGGCCCCCCCCAGGCGACAGGTTCGCCCAGGGGGTCGCCCGCCACGAACAGAAAACGGACAGGAACTCCCTTCGTCCGGACCCTCACCAGATCCCCCCCATGATCGAACAGCAGTACGGTTTCTCTCCGGCTGATCTCCCCGGTGTCATCGAATCCGGCTTCTCCGGAAAGAAGATAGGCAAACGCCGTGCGTCCTCGCGGGAGGGGATGCTCGTATACCGTATCAGGGGGGAGCGAGATATCCAGCATCTCCGGCTCAATGGCCAGATCGGTAACCGGTCCCCGCACCCCGCCGAGCGTACCGGCGATTATCTTCACCGTCACACCGCCGGCCAGCAAAAGTTCCGGGATAGTCGCCGCTTTTACCTCTTGATAACGGGGTGGGATCATCTTTTGGGCGGCAGGGAGGTTAGCCCAGAACTGGAAGCCCCAGATCGTCCCGGTAGGACTCTCCCGGGGCATCTCCTGATGGATGATGCCGCTGCCGGCGGTCATCCACTGCACGTCACCGGCGGCAATCACCCCGCTGTTACCCATGCTGTCTCCATGCTCGACGACTCCTTCCAGAAGATAGGTAATGGTCTCGATACCTCGGTGGGGGTGCCAGGGGAAACCTGCCAGATACTCATCCGGGTTGGAGGAGTGAAAGTCATCCAGCATGAGGAACGGGTCAAACTGGGGCGCCTCCGCATAACCAAAGGCGCGCTTGAGATGGACACCGGCCCCCTCGGTTGTCGGAACACCGTGCAATGATTTTTGAACCTTACGAACGATCATATGTCTCCTTTCCTTGCTCCCGTCACCTGATTTAAATTGTCATGGAGTGTGCACGGTTTTTGGTGCGCACCCCGCGGCTACCTGTCTATGAACTGCTGATGTATCAAGGTAATTTCAGCCAGCGCCCGTAGGAAGGCATCCACGACCTCCGGATCGAAATGCCGTTCACGACAGGAGACAATTTCCTTGACTGCCTCAGCCACGGACCAGGATCTTTTGTAGGGGCGCTCACTGACAAGGGCGTCAAACATATCGGCGACAGCCACGATTCTCCCGAACAACGGAATATCCTTCCCCTGCAGTTTTTGGGGATAACCGCAGCCGCCCCACTGCTCATGATGGGTTAACGCAACTGTCGCCGCTGTTTTCAGAAGAGTGTTCTGGTGGTCGCCGATTATTTTGGAGCCGATCTCACAGTGAGTTCTGAGGATGTTCCACTCAGCGTCGTCCAGTTGTCCCGGCTTGAACAGGATACTATCCGGTATCCCTATCTTCCCCAGGTCATGCAGAGCCGCCGCATGGAAAAGCAGCTCCGCTTCGCTTTCCGGGAGTCCAAATTCCAGAGCTATGCAGCGGGAGAAGTGGCAGACCCGCGCATTGTGGAGACCGGTCTCGTTATCCCGGTGTTCGCCGGCGCTGCCAAGGCGATGCAGGACTTCAAGATGACTCTTGTTCAGTTCGGCGACCCGCTCCTGTACCAGATGGAGTACCCGCTTTTCCAGGGAGGCGTTCCATTCGGCCAGTTTCTCATTTTGCTGTCTGACCACTGCTAATAAACGCTGGTTTTCCCGCGCCATCCCGTATCCATGGAGACAGTCCCTTACGAGTTGAAGCAGTTCTTGATCATTCCACGGTTTGGTCAGGAAATGGCAGGCGCCCCCCTTATTAATGGCGTCTATGGCGGCATTCTTATCCGCATACCCCGTAAGAATTATCTTGGGCGTATCCGGTAATATCTTCGCCGCAGCCTGAAGAAAATCCGAACCGCTCATTACCGGCATTTTTTCATCACTCAGAATCAGCCCGATGCTTTTGTTATTTCTAAGGATCTCCAAACCATCCTCGCCCGAGCCGGCCGTCAGCACCTGGAACTGTTCCCTGCGAAAGGTACGAATCAAGGCTTTGAGAATCTGCTCTTCATCATCGACACAGAGTATGCTCAACCTCTCTTCCGGAACAAATCCAGCGGGGTTCGGAATAGGGAGCTGTTCATTCATCACATTTCCTCTCGGTGTTAAAAGATTGCACGCAACCAACTTTATTCAGTAAAGTGACGGTGGACCGCGGCGATTTCAGTCAGCGCCCGCGAGAAGGCATCCAGAACCTCCGGATCGAAATTCCGTTCACGACAGGAGATAATTTCCTTGACTGCCTCAGCCACGGGCCAGGGTCTTTTGTAGGGGCGCTCACTGATAAGGGCGTCAAACATATCGGCGACAGCCACAATTCTCCCGAACAGCGGGATGTCATTCCCCTTCAGCTTTTGAGGGTAACCGCCGCCACACCACTGCTCATGATGGGTTAACGCAACTGTCGCCGCTGTTTTCAGAAGACGGTTCTGGTTGTCGCCGATTATTTTAGAGCCGATCTCACAGTGAGTTTTGATGATCTTCCACTCAACGTCATCCAGTTTTCCCGGTTTGAAAAGGATACTGTCCGGTATCCCTATCTTCCCCAGGTCATGCAGTGCCGCCGCTTTGAAGAGCAGGTCCGCTTCGCTTTCCGGAAGTCCGAATGCCAGAGCGATACTACGGGAGAAGTGGCAGACCCGGACAATGTGCAGGCCGGTCTCGTTATCCCGATATTCGCCTGCGCTGCCAAGACACTGCAAGATTTCAAGATGGCTCCTGTTCAGTTCGGCTGTCCGTTCCTGTACAAGATGTTCCAACGATCGGTTTTGATCGTACAGGGCCAGGTGCGTTTTGACACGCGCCCTCACGATGGACGCCCTGACCGGTTTGGTGATGTAATCCACGGCGCCGCAGGCAAATCCCATGGATTCATCTTGAATCTCGCCCCTGGCCGTGACGAAAATTACCGGTATGGCCCTGGTTCGCGGATCGTCCTTGAGCTGCCGACACGTTTCGAAACCGTCCATTTCCGGCATCATGACGTCCAGCAGAATGATGTCAATGGGCATGGAGCGGCAGATCTCCATGGCATGTTTTCCCCTGGTGGCGACTTTTATGATGTATTCATCCATCAGCGCCGCGTTAAGCAGGCTGATGTTCTGCGGTGTATCATCGACAATCAGTACACTCGCCTGAGCAGTTGCTGTTTTCATGGATGGGCGCCCTTACTCTCCGGAGGTAAGAATAATTCCGTTTTTGGCGGCAAGCAACAGAAGTGCGTCGCCGGCGGCAACGAAATCGAAGTCATTCAGATGTGTCCGGATCTGTCCCAGATCCTTATCCGGCACTCCCGCCAGTTCTTGTTGATAATCATCAAGATATCGTTCCGCCTTGCCGTCTCGCCCATTTATGTAGCCAAGCAGCCGAATCAGGATCGGAGCGACAACCGCGGGATCAACCGCGCCGGGCAGGCTGTCGCTTTCGCTGGGCAAAACAACCGGCAGCTGCTGTTGCAGCTCCGGCAGCAACCGGTCCAACTCGGCGGCAAAACGTTCAAGAGCCACTCTTATCTGTTCGGGTGATTCGTCACCGGCGATGGCCTTTTCCAGCGACCTTGCCAGATTCTCCAGCTCCACCGCCCCCATGCTCCCCGCAGTCCCTATGATCGTATGAGCGCGGAGCCGGGCCGACTTCATCTCCCCACTGCGTAACGCCTCTTCCAGCGCCCGCACCGCACCCGACTCATGCTCCACAAACGAACGGATCAACCAAAGATATAATGTACGGTTTCCGTCCAGGCGACTCAGGGCGCCGGTGACATCCAGCCCCGCGCTGTCGGGAAATACCGGGTCACGGCATCCGGGGATTTCCTTGAGTTTGTCATATTCCCCTACCCCGGCTTGGTTATCAAGGAAAATACTCATGGTCCGGAGCATGGTCTGGGCGTTAATCGGCTTGGTAATATGGGCATTGATCCCGGCATGGACTATTTTCAGTTGTTGTTCCCGCTGGGCATGGGCGGTCATGGCGATGATGGGAAGGGCGGAAAAACGGCCATCGGACCTGATAAGTCGGGTGGCTTCATAGCCGTCCATCTCCGGCATTTGAATATCCATCAGCACCAGATCGTACGGTGCGCCGCCACCGGTAATCATCGTCACGGCGTCCTTGCCGTTATCGGCCGACTGCACATGGGCGCCCGTATCCTTGAGAAGTTCCGTTGCCAGGTAGCGGTTGATTTCGTTGTCCTCCACCAACAGGATCCTAAAACCTGAAAAATCGAATACTTGCGTCTGGTGCGCTCCCCTTGCCGCCGCGACGAAGACGCTCTGGTCCATGTCGTTTTCCTGCCCGATGCCGAACCAGGCCGTGAAACAAAAACTGCTCCCTACTCCCGGTTTGCTTTCGCACCAGATCTCACCACCCATCATCTCCACCATCTGTTTCGAGATGGAGAGACCTAATCCCGTACCGCCGAAACGGCGGGTAGTACTTCCGTCCGCCTGGGTAAATGGTTGGAAGAGTTTAGTGATCTGTTCCGCCGAAATGCCGATACCGGAATCAAAAACCGAGAACTTGAGCTGCACCCGCTCCTCCTCCCTGGCAACAGTTGCAATTTCCAGCGTGATCTCGCCATGCTCCGTGAATTTAACGGCATTACTCAACAGATTGGCGATAATCTGTCCAAGACGGTGCCCGTCACCGATCAGACAGGATGCGGCTTCAGGCGGACTCTTTATGGAAACCTTCAATCCCTTATCTGCTGCTTTTTGTTGCACCAAGCTGAACACATTTTCCAGCATGGCCTCCAACATGAACGGAATCTGTTCCATCATCATCCGGCCGGCTTCGATCTTGGATAAATCCAGAATATCGTTGATTATCGTGAGCAGCAATTCTCCCGCCATGTTTATCTTTCGGATATAATCATGCAGGCGGGGGGGGAGGGAGCTCTTCAGAATCAGTGCGGAAAAACCGATGATGGCGTTAAGCGGTGTCCGGATCTCGTGGCTCATGTTAGCCAGAAACTCGGTTTTGGAACGGTTGGCCGCATGGGCTGCATTTTGCGCGGCTAAAAGTTCCTCGGCGATCCGTTTTTGCTCCGTGACATCTTCCTTAATGGCTACAAAATTGGTGATATTTCCCTGTTCATCCCTGATGGGCGAAATAGAGACATGATCCCAATGGATCTCGCCGTTTTTTTTCCGGTTGCAGAAGTCACCGCGCCATTGCCGACCGGCGAGGATAGTACTCCAGAGCTCCCGATACAGCTCCTTGGGCTGCACACCGGCATTGAGAATTCGCGGATTCCGACCGATGACCTCTTCCGGCGCATAGCCGGTGATCTCGGTGAATTTGGGATTAACGTACTCAATCAGACCGAGATTATCAGTGATGATAACGGTTACGGGACTGTTTTCCAATGCCTTGGAAAGTTTGAGCAGTTTTTTTTGAAAGAGGGTTCGCTCAGTGATATCCCGGGCGGTGCTGAAGACCAAAAGCTCTCCCGCCAGTTCTATTTCCTTTGAAGAAACCTCCACCGGGACATGGCAACCGTTCTTACCCAGATGAACTGACTCAAAAACCAATTTTTTTGATATTCTTAACTGGTGAAGAATATCGGGTATTTTTACGGCGAACTCCGGCAGTTCCAGACAGGAAAGATGTCGTGACAGCATCTCCTCCCTGGAATATCCAAGGCGTTCACATGCCGTACTGTTAACTTCCTTGAGATTCCCTTCATAGTCATGAATAAAAATTGCATCACTGGCCAGATCGAAGAGGGTTCTCAACTTGTCCTCACCGGCATGCAGAGCACGATTCAACTCTTCCAGTTGCTGTTGTTTCCCTAGAATTTCCTCCTCCGCTTTTTTGTGCGCGGTGACATCGCGATTGCATGCCCGACGCCCCAGAGTTTTTCCATCGGAGTCAAAGACTTCCTGGCAAACATGTGCTATCCACCGTACTTCGCCGCTTCGGGTCTGAATGCGAAAGTCCGGTGTTCGGCAATCACTAGGCGCGCTGACCTTGCTCCCCCCCTCCAGGTGATGCCTGAACGTGTCAAGATCAGCCTGATGCACGATACGGATCAACAGTCCGGGCTCTTGCCAAAATTCCTCGGCGGAATAACCGGTGATCCGCCGGCAGGAGGGGGACATATAGACGAGACTCCCAGCGGCGTCGACCCAGTATTCCCACTCATAGATATGGTCGGCCACGGTTCGAAATTTGTCCTCGCTTTCCCGCAGAGCCTTCTCTGCCTCCTTGCGGTCGCTGATATCGCGAACAACACCGATGGAATGCCAGACACCTTTAACCTGCACAGCAGAAAGTGACAATCCCAGGGGAAACTCGCTCCCATCACGGCGAAGCCCGGCCAACTCAATAGTCTTGCCGACAGCCGCTCCCTGCCCGGTCTGTTGAAAATGGGGGAAGGCTCGCAGGTGCGCTTCCCTGAAAGGGAGTGGAGGGAGAAGAGTGTGCATGTTACACCCAAGCACTTCTTCTCGGGCGTACCCGAACATCCTCTCCGCGGCTTCATTCCAGAACTCTATGTTCCCGGAACCATCAAGCATGAGAATCCCGTCATGGGCGGTGGAGGTGATGCGGCTTAACCGCTCTTCACTCTCCCGCAGCTCTAGTTCATGTCGCTGCACTTCATCCAAGAGGGAATTGAACGAACCTGCCAGCAGACCCAGCTCATTGGAAAAAGTATCGTCCAGGCGTTGCCGTTTATCCGAGCCTGACTGCGCCAATTCATCAATCCGGAGGGTAAAGTTTTTCAGCGGGCCGGACACTCCGATCCCAAGCTTCCAGGCCAGCGCCATGGCTGCCAGCAGAACCATGAACATCCCCGGCAGATAATAATTCCTGAACCGGGTGATCGGCTGAAACGCTTCCGAAATGGGATAGTTGGAGCAGAGTATCCAGTCTGTGCATTGAAGCCGCTTGAATGAAGAAAGAAAATGCTCCCCCTTGGAGTTAATTGTTTCTCCTGATCCCTGAAAGCCTGCCAATGCCTTGTCGAACAGCCTGTTTACCCCCGGATTGGCGCCCTGCTTCATGATTCGCGAGGCATCGGGATGCATGATCATGGTGCGATCGGAGGCGAACAGATACAGATAGCCGGACGATCCGATACGAATATCCCTCAGCGACCCGATCGCCCCCTCCTTATTCAAAGAATCAATGGTGCCGCACAATAACCCGATGAGAGAACCGTTCCTTCCCCTGATGGGCGCGGTCATCGTGACAACCGGGTGACCGGTCGTCACGGACAGATAGGGTGCGGAGATATACGGCTTACCGGTTTTCATACTGATGGCGAAATAGTTCCGGTGGTCGGAAGAAAGCCCGGAATTATCCGGCACGTTCGGAACCGAAGCCAGCAGTGTCCCGTTTCGGTCAATAATGGTAACACATTCGGAAAAGTAGGTACGGAGGCCGACTCGACCGTTCAACCATTTTTGAATAGCCGCCGGATTGCTTATCGTCTCAACCGGAGTGAGAGTCGCCACGTTGACAAGGAGTCTCTGAGCTCTCGTAAGTTCATGGTCAAGATCGCGCGCCTTGGCCGTAATCATTGAGAACTGCTGATCAAAAATGAGCTGTCGGGTCGTCTCCCGTAAATAGGCGTAGGTTCCCGCGGCAATCACGCCAAGAAGCAGTATGATAAACAGGCTGCTGGATAGTACTAGTTTATTTTTAATGCCGAAGAAAAATTTCATGGTCCGTATCGTCCTCCTCCGCGGCAAGATCCGCCGAAGAGTGATTATCTTTTGAGGGTCTCGGCATCGGGCGGAGCCGACGAGCGGTAATCATGCGGGTGAACAGGGTGGAGAGGAGGGTGGAGAGACGCCTGAAAAAGGGGAGTGTGCCTCATTTTCGACGTACAGGTTCAGGTAGCGTTGTTACTGTTCCGGTTATCCTCGGCGTGTTCCGTTATTCCCGACACCTAGATTATATCTTCAGTGCTAAATCGTTTAAAAAGTAATACGCCAATAATAACGCAGTATATTGAAATATTGATGAGTGGGTAAAGTGATCCGAATCCTCGGGATGATTCACTCTCAGTTAACGAAGATGCCATCCGTTGCACGCCGAGGAGCTTTGGCCAGAGCTGATAAACGACTTTCCACCATGTCAAGTTTGACTCCGAACCGGCGCCCGATTGCTGCATCATGGCTTGCGCCATCTGACTCTGACTTGCGGCAACTATGCCGTCGGCCACAAAGCCGACGATACCGACCCCCAGAACAAAAAGAAAAGCGACACTATCGGGCATCAGGAGCGACAGAAAAAGCACTGCAATAACTACAAAGAGCAGGTTAAGAGAACAGACCAGCGACGCGACAAGGTATTCCGGCATAAATACCTTCAAATTGACGGATGTAATCAAGCACACAATACCATGCAAGATGAACATGAAGAGAGCCGACAGAAGCCATATACCGACAATTTTTCCCGTTACATACTGCCACCGGGCTATCGGCTTGGACAGAACGAACGAGAGCATCCCCTCGTTCCGGTCACGTCTGAAAAGTTGCATGGAAAGCAAAGCCGCGACTATCATCACGCCGGTTGCGATGATGTGGAAGCTCACTTTCGATAAAGCCCTGACAACGGTTCCGGCATCAAGAGTCTGTCCGTTCACCACATAATTGCCGCCGTAACAACCGCGAATAAGAAAAACACCCATGGCGCAGATACCGAACATGATGACGAAACTTTTCTGCCGCATTTCATCCTCAAGCGTATATCCGATAATCTTTGCAATGGGGGGGAGCGCTTTTGAAGTTTTCATATCAACCTGTCACCACTCTTACAAACAGCTCTTCCAGCGTGTCACCATCTTTCACAAGAGCAGAAATTGCGTCTTTCACCAAGAGCTTGCCGCGGTTGATGATAGCCGCGGTATCGCATATTTTTTCAACTTCCGACAGCAGGTGTGAGTTCAAAAAGATAGTCATCCCTTGACCTTTCAGTGATTCGAGAAGTTGGCGTATCTCCCTGATGCCGATGGGGTCCAGGCCGGAGGTAGGTTCATCGAGAATCAGCAGTTTCGGATCCCCCATGAGTGCGGCGCCCAATCCGAACCGTTGAATCATCCCCTTGGAATAGGTGCCGACCTTTGCATGTTCCCTCCCCTGCATTCCGATCAACTCTACGATGCTCCTGCATTGATCCATGGCGTCGGACCGATTTATCTCCAATAATTCGGCGCAACGGAGGAGGTAACGCCACCCTGAAAGGGACAAGGGGATATGGTGGTTTTCCGCAAGATAACCGATAGAGGCGCGGCATCGGGCATCTGAGCTTGGAATTCCATTCAACGACAAGCTTCCCGACGTGGGCGGGGTAAAATCCAGCAGCATCTTAACAATTGTCGTCTTCCCCGCGCCATTGGGCCCAAGCAGGGCAAAACACTCACCCCTCTCCACGGAGAAGGAGACTTCGTCGACAGCCGTAAGAGAATCGTATCGTTTGGTAACGTTTTTCAATTGGATCATGGAATGGACTCTTTGTAAAATCTCGATAAAAATCCTTGCCGGCCAGGAAGTTTTGAAAGTTTCAACCGGCATGAGCCATTACATAAAAAAGCACCTGCAGTAGTTTCGCAAGTGCTTGTTTTTTTTTGGTGCGCCCGATAGGACTCGAACCTATGACCTACGGCTTAGAAGGCCGTTGCTCTATCCAGCTGAGCTACGGGCGCATAACGGTTTTTTCTGCTTTTTGTTGTGATGATACGTTGAGCCGGTAGAAATACGCGCTTTCAACGACTCCCTTTTTACTATACTTTTCCTCCGCTGTCCATGGTCAATCTCACCTTTACCATCTTTTCACCGGCAATGACTGCCGGGATGAGCAATTAAGGGTCACAACCGCCGCAACATTCGTCCTCCCAGGCACGAGCGCAGGAGCTGTTCACTACTTCTTCCGCCGGTTCACCATGAAGAGATAGACAATGGCGAGAAACGGGAGAGTAGAGATGGCCGCTTCCAGGTTCCCCAGGTAAAACTGCCAGGTGCCGAATCCCACCAGAAAGATGATGAAACAGAGCATGATATATGCCGCCGGTTTGTTCATATGGTCCCCCCGAAAAGTCAAGGATTATGAGGTTTCACCGTCCCGCGACGCCTTCTCCCCCGCACCCGGTAATACCCCCTGAGCCGCTTCCCCATGCGCGCCATGAGCTTGTTTGTGAGTTCCTGAAGGTACCGTCGATCCTTGCTTCTCCCCCGGTCAACAACCACCGGGAAATGGATCGTCACCCGGATCTCACCCAACCGGGGAAGCAACGCCCCCCGGGGATAGATGAAAAAAGCACCGGCAATGGTGACCGGCACGACGACCGCCCCGGAAAGGGCCGCCAATAAAAGCGCCCCCGGTCGCCCGGTTGACGGGAGACCGGTGCGGGAAAGCCGCCCTTCCGGGAAGATACCGATAACTTCACCCTGTTTCAGCAGTCGCAGGGCGCTCTTGAACGCGCCGGGGTCGATTCCGTCCCGGCTCACCGGTATCCCCCCACCTCTCCGGATGAAAAAACCCAGGAGCGGATGGTCGTAAAAATTCCGGGAGACCATGAACCGCACCGGCCTGGGGGTGCAGAGAGCCACCAGCATGGCGTCCAGATAACTCGTATGGTTAGCGCAGATAATCACCGGACCGGCAACCGGCAACCTCCCGCCTCCCCGAACCACCAACCGATGGACAGCGGGGAGATACAGTGAAAAAATGAAGCGCAATAATCGATAGAGGATCACTCTCCCACCTCGTCCATATCCGCCCCAACGAAACGCCGGCCAAGAAAACAGAAGCACGCCGCAACCACCACCGCCGGCGGAGTGATCAGGAGTGAGCGCCGGAGATCCGTGAGATCGGAGAACCATCCCAGGAGCGTGGGGGAGACGGCGTCACCCAGGGCATGAATGAAGAAGATATTCACGGCAAAGGCCATGGCACGCAGAGGTTGGGGGGTAACGTTGAGGATCACGGTGTTCAGCGGACCGGTATTGAAGAAGAGAAAGCTCTCCGCCAGAAAAATCGCCAGAAGAGAACCGGGAAGCGATGGCGAGAAGATGGCCCAGGCCAACACCGGAGCTCCCAGGATAAATCCCCATCCGGAAACGGTGAGGTAGCCGAAGCGACTGGAGCGCTGGCACCGATCCCCCAGCAGGCCGCCGGTCACGGTGCCGATGATCCCGGCGACGACGGTGATCCCGCCGAAGAAGATGTTCGCCCTTCCCACCTCCAGACCGTGCATCCGATGAAGAAAGGTGGGCGCCCACTGGGCCAGGCCACCCATGGCGAAGGTCATGGCCGCCATGGCAAGAGTCGTGATGACGAAGGAGCGGTTCCGGGCCAGGGAGAGATAATCGGACCAGGAGGACCGTCTCCGGATCTTCCCCGCAACGGGAGCCGGTTCCCGAAGGAACCAGACCGGCAGGGCGAGAAGAAGTCCCGGCGCCCCCACCAGAAAAAAGGCGGCGTGCCAGCCGTAGCGCTGGCCGATGATCCCCCCCAGCAGATACCCCAAGGCGCTTCCCACGGGGATGGCCAGATAAAAACAGGAGATGATCCTCCCCCGCTCCTCCTTGGGAAAGAAGTCGGCGAGAAGCCCCGGTGAAACCGTGCCGAAGCTCGCCTCGCCGACCCCCACGATGGTGCGACTCCCCAGAAGCGTCCGGTAGCCGGCGGCCGCTCCGGAACAGACCGTGGCCAGACTCCAGAGCGCCACACCGACGGCGGCGATGGTGGTCCGACCGGCGCGACCGGCCAGCCAGCCGAAGAGCGGCGCCGAGAGCATGTAGCAGAGCATGAAGGCGCTGCCAAGGAAACCGAGAGCGGTATCGGAAAGATGAAGATCGGCCTTGATCAGCGGGAAGACGGCGTAGAGCGCCTGCCGGTCGATGTAGTTGAGGAGATTCACCGCCAACAGGAGGGTAAGGACGTAACGGGGAGGTGATTGCGGCTTCACTGGCGGCGTCACGATCCCTCACCATACGGCCGTTCCTGCTTCTCTTGTGCCGACATTTCAGCGAGCTACCGAACCTGGAAGATATGCAGGCTGGAATTGACCAGGAACGTGACCCCGAAAAAGCTGATGATGACCGTGCTGAGCAGGGCTATGGCCAGCCACGCCATCCTGGCGTCGCGCCACCCCATGGTTACCCGAAGATGAATAGCTGTCCCGTAGACCAGATACGAGATGAGGGACCAGCTCTCCACGGGATCCCAACTCCAGTAACTCCCCCAGAGGTCTTTGGCCCAGATGGAACCGGCCACGATCATGATGGAATCCATGATGAAGCCGAAGGTGATATAGCGGAAGAGCAGCTCATCCAGTCGGGAGAGAGAAGGGAGCCGCTCATAAAGCAAATTCGCCTCCCCCCGTCGGCCGGACTTCTCCTTGAGCAGATAGAGAACCCCCGCCGCCATTGCCAGGGAAAAGGCGCTGAAGGAGAGCCAGGCGAAGTAGACATGAATATAGAGCCAGAGGCTCTTGAGACTGGCGGCCATGGGGGCCAGTCTCGGATTGGACATGAAGCCGTACCCCATCATGAGGATGACCAGGGGGCCCGTAACACTGGCCAGAGCCTGGAGACTCCTGTTGCGCCACCCCATGAGCATGGTGCCGGCGGTTATGAACCACCCCCCCATGAGGGCGTACTCGTACTCCCCTGACCAGGGGAGATGTCCCTGGGCGACAAACCGGGCGCCGATGGCGGCGCTGTGCATGACCAGTCCGATCCCCACCAAAAACGCCATGATCGGCACCAGGCGGGGCTTTATGAAGATGAAGGAGTAGATGAACCCGCTGCACGCCAGGCAGTAGAAGAGAAGCGCAATCCAGAAAAAGATCGTTTCATAGTTTGACATGGGAAGTACCCTTTTCCATAAACCAAAAACATTTTTACCGCAAAGACGCAAAGGACGCAAAGCAAACGCAAAGCAAAATAACGAAGCTTTGGGTTAAGGCAAAATAAAAATTCAGTTTCTATCGTTTCTTCGGTTTTCTTCGCGTACTTTGCGTCTTTGCGGTTCAAAGGTTATGCCGTTGGTTATACGGTATGGATGGAGAAATGAGTCGGCATGTTGGAACCGTCAAAATCAAAGTGATCCCCATGATCCCGCATCATCAGCTTGAAAGCGCTCATCATGTAGCGCCTTTTGAAACCGTCTTCCAGCGCCACAATCTCCTGAACCTTGTTGCCGTAGAACTTCATATAACAGGTTCCCAGCGCCCGGGTGATCTCTTCCATGGTCATCCCGTAGGGCTCCACGATGGGGGTCACCAGGTTGTACTTGGAATAGTCGAACACCCTGATCCGCTCCTTCATCTCCTTGTGAATGGGGGTGAACGGCATGGGGGTTACCACGGGAAATACGGCGATGTCGGGATTGAGGTACTTGGCCGATTCGATGGTATTCTCAATGGTTTCCCAGGTCTCAGTGGGAAAACCGATCATGAATGACGCTTCGGTGATGATCCCCGCTTCCCGCAACAGATCCAGGGCCTGCTTGTTCTGCTCGAAATCGGTCCCCTTGTTCAGGCTGTTCAGGATATCCTTGTCGGCGCTCTCCGCTCCCAGGTAGACATGAATGATCCCGGCATCCCGATACTTGTGCAGAATGTCCGCATCCCTGATGATATCCTCCACTCGGGTCTCGATGAGAAGATGAACCCCCAGCTTGCGCTCTATGAGCAGATCCAGATAAAGTTCCCACCGATCCCGATGCTTGGTGGGATAGGCGTCGATGAGGGTAAAGAAGGCGATCTGATAGGTGTCGATGAGATGCACCATCTCCTCGATGACCTTTTCCGGCTTCCGGCAGCGCCAATCCTCCCGCCAGAACATCCGCTGGCTGCAGAAGGCGCAGTCCATGTCACACCCCCGGGAGGTGAGGATGGAAGCCATCCGGCCGCACGGTTCCACGGCGTAGTGATAATCTTCCCAATCCAGCAGATGCCAGGCAGGGATCAGGGAGTCCAGTTCCACGATATGCGGCTGCCGCTCATTGGCGACGATCTTGGACCCGTCCCGATAAACAACCCCCTTGATCTCCTTCCCCTTCCCTTCCGGCACCGCCGCCAGCAACTGCTTCAGGGTCTGCTCCGGCTCCCCCATGAGAATATAATCCACATGATTGGCGTCGTCCTCCAGGATCTCGTCATACATGAAGGTGGGATGAGGCCCCCCCAGCAGGGTGACGATGGCGGGATTCACCTCCTTGGCGATGTCCAGGATCTTCAGGGCGTCGGGGACCGTGGCGGTGCTGATGGCCCCGGTGACGGGGAGATAATCGATGGTCATGACATAATCGGGCTGATAGCTCTCGATTTCCCGCCTGATATGCTCGAAGGAGTGACGCTTGTTCATGGCGTCGTAGATTCTGGCCTCGTTTCCCGATTCCAGGGCGGCCCCGGCCAGATAGGCAAGGTGCAGAGGCGGCCAGGTCCCCACGACCTGTACTCCCCAGCAGTGATAAGGGGCGGTAACGAAAAGTATCTTGCTCATCTGTTTCTCCCGTTGAAGGCTGTCATCTATCGCAAAGTGAAGAGGGACCCTTGCCAAAAAAAGGGTTGGCCTCCTTGAAATCAAAACCTACGGCAATCTTGCTCACACTAGCAAGGAAACCGTCATTGGTCATGTAAAGATTTGGTAAAGAAACTTTTGCTACAGCGGCAGCTGGAACCAGACCCGCGTCCCTCCCTGGTCGCTTTCCGCCCCCACCGTCCCTCCGTGAGCCTCAATGAGCTCCTTGACGATGGCAAGGCCGATCCCCGCCCCTCCCGCATCCCGGGAGCGGGAACGATCCGCCCGGTAGAACCGTTCGAAGAGAAAGGGGATATCTTTTTCCCCGATGACGGCGCCGCTGTTGGCAAAGACAGTCCTGACCCCATGGGCGCTCCGCTTGGCGGAAATCGTTACCGTCCCTTCCCGGGGGGTATATTTCCAGGCGTTGTCCGCCAGGTTACGAATCGCCTGGAGGAGCTTGTCCCGGTCCGCGGTCACCCTCTCGCTCCCCGGTTCCAGCCGCCACTGCACCCGGATCTCCTTTTCCAGGAAATTGGGGCGATAGAGTTCCATGATCTGCCCCAGCAGTTCATGAAGAGATAGCTCCTGACGGTCCAGGAACGCCCGGGCTGCGTCGGCCCGGGCCAGCTGCTGAAGATCTTCCACCAGATGGACCAGGCGCAACACCTCCTGCTCCAGCATCCTGAAGGTTTCCCGGGAAGGGGGGATGACCGAGTCGCTCAGCCCCTCCAGGTAACCGCGCAGATTGGTGAGCGGGGTCCGGAGCTCATGGGCGATATCCGCCACCATATTCTTCCGGAGCCGTTCGATCTTCTCCAGATTGTCGGCCATGTGGTTGAAGGCGTCGGCCAGACGCCCCACCTCATACCGGGAGACCACGTTCACCCGAGCGGAATAGTTACCGTCGGCAACCTTGCGGGTAATGGCGGTTATCTGGAACAGGGGGCGGAGCACCCAGCGGGTCACCAGGTACATGACCAGGAGCGTCAGCGCCAGGATCGCCAGGACCCCCCAGACCAGATCCCCATGGATTGCATCCAGAAACCGGCCGTGAGCCTCCCGGGGGGGAACCCGGCAAATCCCCGAGATTTCCTGATAATAGTCGGCGGCGGCCCTGTCCATGGCCCGCCGTACCATGAAAGCGATTCCCACGAAGACCGGGACGATATGCCCGATGAGGAGCTTCCAGAGGAGGCGCTGCCTCATTCGTCGCTGAACCGGTAGCCGTACCCGCGCACCGTCAGGATGAAACGGGGACGAGCGGGATCGTCCTCGATCTTTTGCCTGAGCTTGCCGATATGCACGTCGATAACCCGGTCGATGACCGCCTCCCCCTTGGGGTAGCAGTGGTTGAGGAGCTCTTCCCGGGGAAAGACTCTCCCCGGAGCCCCCATCAACGCCAGGAGGATCTTGTATTCCGATCCGGTGAGCGCCACCGGACGGCCGTCGCGGGTGACCCGCAGCTTGACCGGGTCAAGTTCCAAGCCGTCCAGAGAGAGGAGAAGATCCGGACGGGCCGGCGCCGGTCTGCTCCTCCGGAGGATCGCCTTGACCCGCTCCACCAGCTCACGGGGGGAGAACGGCTTCACCAGGTAATCATCCGCCCCCATGGCCAGCCCCGCGATCCTGTCCAGTTCCTCTTCACGGGCCGTCAGCATCATGATGGGGACATCCGAGAAGCTCCGGAGCGTCCGGCAGATCTCCCACCCCTCCACGTTGGGGAGCATGACGTCGAGAATCACGAAGACGGGAACGCATTCCCGGGCAACGGCAACGGCCGCTCCGCCATCATGAACGATGGTCGTGGCGAACCCTTCCCGCTGGAGATACGCAGCCACCAGCGCCGCGGTGTTCTGGTCGTCTTCCACCACGAGAATCATCCCCTGGTGGCCGCCGGAGGGTGAGATCAGTTTTTCATCACTCACCACCAAACCTCTTTTTCACCTCCGAGATCTTTCCCGGGAGAGTTCCCAGCATTCCGCCCGCCAGCTTCTTCATGATGAAGGAGCTTCCCATCATCAGTTTGGAGGCCCGCAGAAGGTACCCCCGTCGGAAATCATCCTTCATGGTCATGATCTCGATGATTTTCCCCATGTTGAACTTGCGGAAACAGGCATTGATGGCCGACTCCACCTGGGCAAGAGTCATGGCCGCCGGCTGGACCACCGGGTCCACCAGGTTATAGCGGCTGTAATCGTGGCTGAGAATGTACGGCCCGACCTCCCCGTGCAGCTCCATGGAGGGCCAGGGGGTGAACGCCATGAAGTTGGCGATATCCGGATTCAGGGACTGGGCCTGTTGCAGGGTCCGCTTGACGCTCTCCGGACTCTCCCGGGGGAAACCGACCATGAACGATGCTTCGCTGACGATCCCCTCTTCCCGGAGAAGAATCAGAGCTTCCCGCACCTCCTCGCCCGTCTGCTCCTTCCGGAGGGAATCCAGGAGTTCCTGATCCGTACTCTCGGCCCCCAGGGAGATATGAACCACCCCCGCCTTCCGGTACTTCCAGAGGATCCCGCGATCACGGATGATATCTTGCGCCCTGCTCTCCATGATGAGGGAGATGGGGAGCCCCCGGACCATGAGCAGCTCCAGCAACTCCTCCCAGCGGACCTTGTCCTTGGCGGGATGCTCGTCGACAATCAGGAAGACGTTCACCCCGTAGGTTTCATACAGATACGTCAGCTCTTCGGCCACCTTCCGTGGATCGCGCCCCCGCCAGGAGTTTTCCCAAAAACGGTGCTGGGAGCAGAAGCGGCACGAATTGAGACAACCGCGGGAGGTGGCGATGGCCCCCAGACGGGAGCCGGGAAGGATGAAATAGGAGTACTCCTCCCACTCCAGCAGATCCCACGCCATGGGGAGGTCATCAATACAACCCATGAGAGGGCGTCGGGGAGTCAGGACGATCTCTCCACCCCGCCGGAAGGCGATGCCGGGAACCGTTGCCGGCTCTCCCCCCTCCTCCAGGGTTGTGAGGAGTTCGGCCAGGGTGACCTCCCCCTCCCCCATGATGATATAATCCACGGAGGACGAACTCTCCAGCAGCTCACGAAACATGAACGTGGGATGAATCCCCCCCAGGAGCGTCACCAGGGCGGGATTAATCCTTTTTGCCAACGCCATGATCTTCAGCGCTTCGGCCACCGTGGAGGTGAGGGCGGAGGAGGCAAGATAGGTCGCCCCGGAGCTCCGCAGACGCTCCTCTATCCGGGGGTAACCATGATCCATGGCCATGGCGTCGTAGATCTCGGCGGAGAGCCCCGCCTGACGGGCCGAGCCGGCCAGGGAGACGAAGTTCAGCGGAATCCAGCGGCCGGAAATTTCAGCCACGCCGCAGTGATAAGGCGGTGTGATGAAGAGAATTTTACTGGGGTCTGCCGCGGAATGGATGAGGAATCTCCCTGAACCGGAACCAAATAGGACGCGGATAAACGCTGATGGACGCGGATCAAAACATAAAGAGCTGACCGATGCGATTCTTTGCTGTTTCTATGTTCTCGTTCCCAAGCTCCAGCTTGGAAACGCCGATGTCTACAAAGCTCCGGCTTTGTACGTTTTCGAAGGTCATGCCATATTTACCCTGTCATCTCTGAAGCTGGAGCTTCACCCACAAGCATGTTCCCAAGCCGGAGCTTGGGAACATGAGAAAAACAGGAAGCAATTGATTGGTCTCGGAGTGAATAAAGAGGTTGATCCGCGTACAACGGTTTTGATTTTTCAGGTTTGCTCAGTTTTTGTAAAGAGTGAAGTTGTAAAAGACTAAAAGAGCCCGCACTTTCGCGCCAAGGGGGGATACTAGCACGTTAACACCTTAATATCCAGCGGATTTGTGTTGACGATCTTCAAAAGGGGATGCTATACGTTCTCGGTTATCATGGTAGTAACCCCGGGAGGAGAGCCGATGCTGCTGCAAGCGATACTCTGGATGAACCTGGCGTTGTTCTTTTACACCTGGGCGGTCTTCAGCGGACGAAAGCAGGGACTGCACAAAAAGCACCTGATCATCTTCGGCATCGGCCTGTTCTGCGACTACCTGGGAACCCACCAGATGAACCTCATCTCCATAACCTACGGCAAACCTCCCCAGTGGCACAATATTTCGGGAATCGCCTCGCTGGGGGGGATGGCCTTCCATTTTCTCCTGGCGCTCATAGCCTCGCTGGCCAAAAAGACCGAAACAGTCAACCGCGTCTTCCACCGGGTCAGCATCACCATCTACAGCTGCTGGCTCATCGCTTTTCTGAGCGGCGCCATCGCCGGGATGATGAGGATGAAACAGATCCATTAGACGGCAGGGACGACTTCATGAAGCTTATCATCCAGATCCCCTGTTACAATGAAGCGGCGACTCTCCCCGTGACTCTGGGGGAACTCCCCCGCCGGCTCTCCGGCTTCAGCTCCGTCCAGTGGCTGGTCATCGACGACGGCAGCGATGACGACACGGCGGAGGTCGCACGGAACTGCGGCGTGGATCATATCGTCAGCTTCACCGGGAACCAGGGGCTGGCCCGCTCCTTTCTGGCAGGCCTTGACGCCGCCATACGGCTTGGCGCCGATGTCATCGTCAACACCGATGCGGATAACCAGTACGTGGCCGCCGACATCCCCCTCCTCCTGGAACCGATCCTGGCCGGGAGAGCGGACATTGTGGTGGGGAGCCGCCCCATTGATGAGATCACCTCCTTCTCACCGGTGAAAAAATTCCTCCAGAAGTGCGGGAGCGGCGTCGTCAGGTTCGTCAGCAGGACGGAGATTCCCGACGCCCCCAGCGGCTTCAGGGCCATGAGCCGGGAAGCGGCCCTGCGGCTCAACGTCTTCAACGATTATACCTATACCCTGGAGACCATCATCCAGGCCGGGCAGAAAGGGATCGCCATCACCTCGGTCCCCGTGCGGGTCAACAAGCCGCTTCGCCCATCCCGCCTCATGAAAAGCATCCCCTCATATCTGGGGAAATCCCTCATTACCATCGTCAGGATCTTCGTCGTCTACAAGTCGTTCCGCTTCTTCATGACGGTGGGAGTGACCCTGGCGGTGGCGGGGATGCTGGGGGGAGTCAGGTTCCTGGCCTATTACCTCTCCGGGAACGGATCGGGACATATCCAGTCTCTCATTCTCTCCTCCATACTCCTGGGGGTCGGTTTTCAGACCATGCTCACCGCGTTTCTCGCGGATCTGCTGGGGGTAAACCGTCGGCTCATGGAAGACATCCAGTACCGGATCAAGAAACTGGGAGTTTCCGGACCGGTAAACCATGATGGCGACGGCCCGGCGACTCCTCCATGACATAATTCAACCCAATAACGGCATTTTCACCACAGAGTCACAGAGAACACAGAGAAATTATCAGCGTTGTCCGATTAGGTGATTCGCGCCAAAGAACATACCCTCAACCGGTCGAATCTTCTTCATTGGATATTTTTCATCGAGAAACAGGAATTCAGAAGACGCCATCAAGCATGCATGGTTATAAAAAGATTATCTTTCATCCCTGATCCGCCCGATCCTGCTGGTCAAGGAGACAAAAAACATGACGGAGGCGACCATGAAACCGACTCCGCGGCTCCTCTACGCCGAGGACAACCCCCAGGATGAAGTTTTTTAAAAAAAAGAACGGACCGGAGGTTGCGCCCCGGCCCGTTGGTGAATTTATTCGGGTAAGTTAGGAAGTTACGTCCACCTCGGAGTCCGCCCCCCCCTACTCTACCCCACGTCTCTACAACATCTTTTGCACCTGCTCATAGTCTGTCGCTCGCTTGATACAATCTTTTAGTGACTCCAGCTTGGCAAGATCGGATATCTCCGAAATTTTATGCTGAAGTTCAATCGGTACGTTGCCAAATTTAATTTCCAGCATACCCTGAATACCTTCCATCATCCCTTTCATCATTCCTTTAGTTTCACCTCTAATTTCACCTTCAGCCATCGCTCTCTGTCTGAAACCGGATATGTATGCCATGGGTATTTCCTCCTCAAGTATTTTT
>CAIYUY010000363.1 GCA_903929485.1 uncultured Desulfuromonadales bacterium | reverse complement strand
TGACGTGGGGGGGAGTCTTTTGGCCCCTCTCTCCGAAGGGCAGCTTCGCGCCATGCGCGCCGCCTACGAACAAGCCGGCTGGAGCCCCTGGGACGTGGAGCTGATTGAGTGTCACGCCACCGGCACCCCGGTGGGGGACGCTGTGGAAGTGGCCAGCCTCAAGGAGCTTTGGGGCAAGGAGTTCCCCCCGGAAAGGTCATCCATCCTTGGCTCGGTGAAGTCCAATATCGGCCATCTTCTCACCGCCGCCGGCGCCGCGGCTCTGACCAAGGTGCTGCTGGCCATGGGGAGAGAGACGCTTCCTCCCACCGCCGGATTCCATAACGCGCAACCGGGGATGGCGCTGGAGCAGACTCCTTTTCGCGTCCTCACCCAGGAAGAGCCCTGGATTCGACGTGGGGAGGGGATTCCACGGCGGGCCGCAGTGAGCGCATTCGGCTTTGGCGGTATCAATGCTCATCTCCTGGTGGAGGAGTGGATCGATGCCGGGGGCAAGGATTGTTCGCCCAAGACAGAACGGATGCCATGGGCCCCTACGATAACCCCGTTCGAACCCATCGCCGTGGTGGGGATGGACGCCTGTTTCGGCCCTTGGCAGTCGCTGCGCTCCTTTCAGGAGCGGGTACTTGGCGGGCGAACCGGTGATCTCCCTACCCCCCCCCGTCGTTGGTGGGGGGCGCGGGAGAGTAGCAAGTTTGGGGAAGAAGGAGTAAAGGGGACCTCCTTCGCAGGTTTCTATCTGGACGAAGTGGCGGTGGCGGCGGAGCAGTTCCGTATTCCTCCCAAAGAGTTGGAAGAGATGCTTCCCCAACAGCTTCTCATGCTCCGGACGGCCGCGGGGGCCATGGCCGATGCCGGTATCCACCGAGAGGGAAACCTCCGGACCGGGCTCTTTATCGGTATCGCCCTGGATCTGAACAGCTCGAACTACAGTTATCGGTGGTCGCTGGCGGGAGAAACTCCCTCCTGGGCAGCCGAACTGGGTCTCCATCCGACCCCTTTGGAGCTTGCAGAGTGGACCGCGCTACTTCGTGACGTCGCCGCCCCCCCCCTTACCGCCAATCGGACCATGGGAGGGTTGGGGAGTGTGGTGGCGAGCCGCATCGCCCGAGAGTTCAAAGTCGGCGGTCCCAGCTTTACTCTCTCCAGCGAAGAGAGTTCCGGCATTCGCTCCCTGGCGATTGCGGTGAGTCTCCTCCGGAACGGGGAGATAGACCGGGCGCTGGTAGGGGGAGTGGATTTCGCCGGAGACCCGCGGGCAGTCCTGGGGCACCATGCCGGTCGACCGTTTTCGCCCAAGGGGACGGCCCTCCCTTTATCCACCCAGGCCGACGGGAGTATCGTGGGAGAAGGGGCGGGTGCGGTGGTTCTCAAGCGGCTCACCGATGCTCAACGGGACGGGGACCGGATTTACGCCGTCATCAGGGGGATCGGCGCGGCCACCGGCGGTACGGTTATCCCGGATGAAACGGCCTACACTCTGGCGCTGGAGCGCGCCTACGCCCAGGCAGGAGTTTCCCCCCATACCGTCTCCTACATCGAGGCTCACGCTCCCGGTCACCCGGCATCGGACCGGATGGAGGCAACCGCCCTGGCCTCTTTCTTTGGGACAAAAGATTCTCCCCCCCGCTACTGTGCCGTCTCCTCCTTGGCGGGGGAGATCGGTCACACCGGCGCTGCCGCGGGATTGGCCTCCCTGATCCGGGGATGCCTGGCGCTTCATCAGGAGATCATCCCCCCCTGTCGTGGCGCCGCAACGCCACTACCCGCACTCTCCGGCAACAGTCCTCTCTTCCTCCCCGCCACCCCTCGCTACTGGCTTCGCAACCGGGTTGAAGGCCCTCGCCGGGCGGGGGTAAGCGTCTTCGGCGTTGACGGGAGTTACGGCCATCTGGTTCTGGAAGGGTGGGAGCTGAACCACCCCCAGGAGGGGGATTGTCTCTTCCCGGCGGGTTCGGGTGAAGATGCTCTCTTCGTCATCACCGGAGAGTCACCGGCGGAACTATCACGGGAGCTTGAGTTGCTTCGGCGGGAGCTGTGCGGAGCAGGCTCTCTTGGCGGGATAGCCTTTCAATGGCATAAGAGGAGTCAGGAGAATAGCGTGAAGGCGGCGGCTTCCCCGGCGCTCTCTCTTGTTGCCCGGACTCTTGAAGAGCTGACGGTACTCCTTGACCTTGGAGAGGCGGCGCTTGCCTCCGGAGAGGTTCCGGCGTTGCATCCGACTCTGCGCGATCGGCTTTTTTACACGACTACCCCCTTGGGCCCCATGGGGAAGGTCGCTTTTGTCTTCCCCGGTTCCGGCAATCACTATCCCGGCATGGGGGCCGAGCTATCCGCTCGCTGGCCGGAGATATACCGTCGCCAGGACCGGCAAAACCGTTTCCTGCGGGGTCAGTTCAAGCCGGAGCTTTTTTGGAATGGCGCCCCTCAGAACCTGCTGGACGCCGATACCCGGGCCGTCATCTTCGGCCAGGTCGCCGTCGGCTGTGCGGTCAGCGACCTGATCAGGAACTTTGGTATCGCCCCCCAGGCAGTCATCGGTTACAGCCTGGGGGAATCCGCCGGACTCCTTGCCCTGGCTGCCTGGCAAGACCGGGACGGGATGCGGGAGCGAATGGAAGAGTCCACTCTTTTCACCCGGGATCTTGCCGGCGAATACCGGGCGGCCCGTCGGGCCTGGGGCATCCCGGAGGGAGAAGGGATAACCTGGAGTATCGGCGTGGTGGAGGCTACCGCGGCTCGGGTCCGCGCGGCGCTGCATCTCCTTCCTCGGGTCTACCTCCTCATCATCAATACCCCGGATGAATGCGTGGTGGGAGGGGACGCCGGCGGTGTCAATGAGCTCGTAGCTGCTCTTGGTTGCCGCTTCTTCCCCCTTTCCGGCATCACCACCGTCCACTGTCAGGTGGCGCGGGAGGTGGCCGAGTCGTACCGGGCGCTTCACCTCTTTCCCACCACCCCGCCGGAAGGGATCACCTTTTACAGCGGAGCCTGGGGGCGAGCCTACCTGCCGGACCGGGAACTGGCTGCCGACGCCATACTTGCCCAGGCTCTGGAGGGGATTGATTATCCGGCGGTTATCCATGCCGCCTACAACGACGGGGTCCGCCTCTTCCTGGAGATGGGACCGGGAAGCTCCTGCAGCCGGATGATCAACGAGATTCTGGACGGATCTCCCCATCTGGCTCGACCCGTGGTTACTCCCGGTCAGGAACCGGTATCGGCCACCCTCCGGTTCCTGGCGCAGTTGGCAAGCGAGCGGATCCCCCTGGAACTCTCGTCTCTTTACGAAGAGCCGCCGGTGACGGTTGTCTCTTCATCTCACCATCTGATCCGAGTTACCCCCGGCGGGGCGCCTTATCTTCTGCCGCTTCTCCCGCAACGGACGTTCGGCGGAGCTATTCCCCTTCCGGATTTATTTCCCCACGGCATTACTCCCGGCAGAGTTAAAGAGAGAGTAGTTGCCGGTCGCCCCAACGCCGAGCATTCACTCGATTCGGTTATCCGCGGCTTTGCCGCGGCACAAGGGGCACGGGTCGAAGCCCACGCCGCCTATCTCCGGAGCGCCCAAGGGCTGACTCTCGCCATGGCCGAAGCTCTGGCTCTCCAGGCGTCACTGGTGGCGGCGTTGGGGGGCGAGCAGTTCCCCCCTCACCCGACCTCCAGCCCCCCTTTCCCTCAAGGAGACGGTACAAAGAGTAACGTTGCCTACGACCGCGAAGCCTGCCTGGAATTTGCCCGTGGTTCCGTGGCGCGGGTGCTGGGACCGGAGTTTGCCCTGGCCGATACCTTCCCCACCCGGGTGCGACTCCCCGACGAACCGCTCATGCTGGTGGACCGGATCGTCAGTCTGGAAGGGGATGCGCTCTCCATGACAAGTGGCCGGGTGGTGACGGAGCATGATATCCACCCCGACGCATGGTATCTGGATGGGGGGCGGATTCCCACCTGCATCGCCGTGGAAGCCGGTCAGGCGGATCTTTTCCTCTCGGGCTACCTGGGGATCGACTTCATCACGAGGGGCATGGCGGTCTACCGGCTGCTGGATGCGGTGGTCACCTTTCACCGGGGACTCCCCGAACCGGGCGAGGTGATCAACTACGACATCAGGATTGAACGGTTCTTCCGCCAGGGAGAGACCCATCTCTTCCGTTTTTTCTTCGAAGCCACGGTGAACGGAGAGCCGCTCCTTTCCATGAAAGACGGCTGCGCCGGATTCTTCACCGCGGGGGAACTAGCCGCGGGGAAGGGGATCGTTCGTCCGCTCCTGGAGCTTCGCCCCGAGAACTGCACCCTCCCCGATGACTGGCGGGAGCTGGCTCCCATGGCGCGTGAGCAGTACGACGCACTGCAGGTGGACCGGTTGAGGATTGGGGATCTGGCCGGCTGTTTCGGCGACTCCTTTGCCGCTCTCTCCCTGGCGCATCCCCTTACCATCCCGGGGGGGAAAATGCGGCTTGTCCACCGGGTCATGGAGCTGGACCCTGCCGGTGGGCGTTACGGCCTGGGTCTCATCAGGGCCGAGGCGGACATTCATCCCGATGATTGGTTCATCACCTCTCATTTCGTGGATGACAGGGTCATGCCGGGGACTCTCATGTACGAGTGCTGCCTCCAGACCTTGAGGATCTTCCTTCTTCGGATGGGATGGGTGGCGGAGTCCCCGGGAGCGGCCTGGGAACCGGTGCCGGGGGTGGCAAGCCGCCTCTGCTGTCGGGGGCAGGTTCTGGAAACGACCAAGATCGTGACCTACCAGGTCACGATTCGCCGGCTGGGGTACCGACCGGAGCCCTATGCCGTGGTGGATGCCCTCATGTACGCGGACGGCAAGCCCATCGTGGAAATCACCAGCATGTCGGTCCGTCTGACAGGGACCACGAAAGAGAAACTGGTTGCGTTATGGTCTCGGACGGAACAGCATGCTCCTCCTGCCCTCCCCCTTGATCTGTTCAAACCGGCCGTCTACACCAAGGAGCAGATCCTGGCCTACAGTAACGGCGACCCGTCGGAGGGTTTTGGGGAACCGTACCGGATCTTTGACCAAGCCCGGAAAATCGCACGTCTTCCCGGTCCCCCCTTCCAGTTCATGGACCGAATCACCGCCGTTAGCGGGGAGCCGTGGCGAATGAAGGAGGGGGCCCGGGTAGAGGCGCAGTACCTGATCCCCACCGATGCCTGGTACTTCGCCGCCGACCGGCAGCCCCGCATCCCCTTTGCAATCCTCCTGGAAGCGGCGCTTCAGCCCTGCGGCTGGCTTGCGGCCTATGTGGGATCGGCCCTGACGAATCCCACCGACCTTGCCTTCCGCAACCTGGGGGGGAGCGCCATCCTGCATCGTCCGGTGACCCCCGCCACCGGAGTTATCACCGCCGTTGCCACCCTGACAAAGGCGGCCACCAGTGGCGGGATGATTATCCAGGAGTTCTCCTTCAACGTGGCCGACCGGGAAGGAACCCTCTACCAGGGAGAGACCATGTTCGGCTTCTTTTCCCGGGAGGCTCTGGCCAACCAGGTGGGTATCCGTGACGCCAAGCCGTACCAGCCAACCCAAGCGGAAACCGACCGGGGTCGAAGCTGCCCGTTTCCCACGGACCTCCCCTTTCCGGACCGGCAGTTGCGGATGATGGATCAGGTGGAACTATTCGTCCCGGATGGCGGTCCCGCCGGGTTCGGCTATATCAGGGGGACCAAAGAGGTGGACCCCAATGAGTGGTTCTTCAAGGCGCATTTCTACCAGGATCCGGTGACCCCCGGCTCTTTGGGGCTGGAATCTTTCCTCCAGCTCCTCAAATTCGTTGCAGTGGAACGGTGGGGATGGCGTCAGGGAGAGCTTCTTGTCGCCGCGGTTCCAGGGCGAAGGCATCGCTGGCTGTATCGTGGGCAGGTCGTCCCCACCAACAGCCGCGTCAGGGTGGAGGCCTGGATCACCGGAGTAGATGAGCAGAACCGTATCCTCACCGCCGACGGTTTTCTTTCCGTTGACGGGAAGTTGATCTACCAGATGAACGATTTCACCCTGAAGATGGATGGCCAACGATGAAATATCGCAATGTTCAGATCTCGGCCTTGGGCTATGAACTGGCGCCGGTGGTGGTAAGCACCTCCGAACTGGAGGCCCGCCTGGAGCCTCTGTACCGGGCGCTTCATGTGGCGCCTGGACAGGTGCAAGCCCTTACCGGTATCCGGGAGCGGCGCTGGTGGGAGCCGGGTTACCCCCTCTCCCGAGGGGCCATCGCCGCCGGGGAAAAAGCCCTGACCGCCGCCGGCATCTCCCCCCGGGAGATCGGTGTCCTCACCTACACCGGGGTCTGCCGCGAGCAGTTCGAGCCGGCCACCGCCTGTCGCGTGGCGGCAGCTCTGGGGGTTGGGGGGAATGCCGCGATCTACGACATCTCCAACGCCTGCCTGGGGGTCTTGAACGGCATCCTGGATGTGGCCAACCGGATAGAACTGGGACAGGTGCGGGCAGGACTGATCGTCTCCTGCGAGAGCGCCCGGGAGATCAACGAGATCACCATCGCCCGGATGCTGGCCCGGCGGGAGATGGAACAGTTTGCCTCTTCCCTGGCGACCCTCACCGGTGGGTCCGGGGCCGTGGCGGTTCTCCTCACCGACGGTTCCTTCGGCCCTTCTCGGGGTCATCGCCTCCTGGGTGGGGCAAATCTGGCGGCCCCCGAACATCACGAGCTTTGTCTCTGGGGGACAGTCCCGGATGGGGTCGGCGGGATTGTCCAGACCATGCGCACCGATGCGGTGAAGGTCATGACCTATGGGGTGGAGCTGGGGCGGCGCACCTGGGCATCGTTTCTGCCGGAGGTGGGGTGGAGCGCCGACCAGGTGGAGCGAACGGTCTGCCATCAGGTTGGTTCGGCCCATCAGACCGCCATTCTTACCGCCTTGGGTATCCCGCCGGAAAAGGATTTCACCACCTACGAGTTTCTGGGGAACATGGGGAGTGTTTCGCTTCCACTCACCATGGCCCTGGCGGATGAACGGGAAGTACTTCTTCCCGGTGATAGGGTGGCGCTCTTGGGGATCGGCAGCGGGCTCAACTGTACCATGCTGGGGGTGGAGTGGTAGATGTCTCCTGACCTGAAAAGAGTTTATCCCTTTGCCGGCAAGATCCTCGACCTGGATGGTCTTGGCTACCACTATCTGGACGAGGGGGAAGGAGAGCCGGTGGTAATGCTGCATGGCAACCCCTCATGGTCCTTTTACTACCGTAATCTCGTTTTGGCGCTGCGTGACCGGTACCGCTGCATCGTTCCCGATCATATGGGGTGCGGATTTTCCGACAAGCCGGGGGATGACCGATACGACTATACGCTTGCCCGGCGGGTGGACGATCTGGATCGATTGCTGGAACGACTTGAGCTCAGGGAAAAGATAACCCTGGTTCTCCATGATTGGGGTGGGATGATCGGCATGGCCTATGCCCTGCGGCGCCCGGAGCAGATCAGCCGGCTGGTGATCCTCAACACCGGCGCATTCCATCTCCCCAAAAGCAAACCGTTCCCTCCGGGATTGCGGATCTGTCGGAACACCTTTATCGGCACACTCCTGGTGCGCGGTCTCAACGCCTTCAGCATGGCGGCCTCCTATGTGGGGTGCAAGCGCAACCCCATGAACAAGGAACTCCGTGCTCTGTACCAACTCCCCTACGATTCCTGGAAAAACCGTATCGCCACCTTGCGCTTCGTGCAGGATATACCGCTGAAGCCGGAGGATCGGGCTTATGACCTGGTCAGCTCCGTCGGTGACGGCATCGGTCAGTTTAAAAAACTCCCCATGCTGATCTGCTGGGGCAAGCTTGATTTCGTCTTTGACCTTCATTTTCTGGCTCAATGGGAAAATCGGTTTCCCGACGCGGAGGTTCACCGTTTCCCCGATTGCGGACACTATATCCTCGAGGATGCCAAGGATGAAGTAATACCGCTTATTTCGGCGTTCCTGGAAAGAACGTAAGGATACCCCATGCCCCACTCCCACATCGTCAACATCTCCCGTCCTCTGGCTGAAATGGCCCGGCTCCAGCCGGATACCCCCGCCATCATCTTTCTCCAGGATAAGCGACGCCTCACTTTCAGTGAGCTGGACCAGGAAAGCGACCGGATAGCGGTAGGGTTCGGGCGGATCGGCATCAGCCGCGGCATGCGGGTGGCGCTCCTGGTCCCTCCCTCTCCGGAGCTGTTTTCCGTGACCTTCGCCCTGTTCAAGGCCGGGGCCGTGCCGGTCTTCATCGATCCGGGGATCGGGGCGAAGAAGATGAAAGGGTGTCTGGCCGATGCGGAACCTGAGGCTTTCATCGGCATCCCCAAGGCCCATCTGGCGCGGCGGTTCCTGGGATGGGGACGAAAGAGTCTCCGTATCCTGGTGACGGTGGGTGGGGGACGGATTTGGGGAGGGATTCCCCTCTCTCAGCTCTGTAAACCGGTGGGTGACGATCTCTCCTTCACCCCGGTAGAGACGGAACGGGACGATATTGCCGCCATCCTCTTTACCAGCGGGAGCACCGGTCCTCCCAAGGGGGCGATCTATACTCATGGCACCTTTGCCGCCCAGGTGGATGCGCTGCGGCTCCTGTATGATATTCGGCCCGGGGAGATCGATCTCCCTACGTTTCCCCTCTTTGCCCTTTTCGCTCCGGCCCTGGGGATGACCGCCCTGATCCCGCGAATGGATTTCACCCGTCCGGGATCGGTGGATCCCGCCACAATTCTGGGGCCTGCCGCGGAGTATGGCGTCACCACCATGTTCGGCTCGCCGGCGCTCCTGAACAAGGTCGGCCGCCAAGGTGCGGCCCAGGGAAGAGCGCTTCCTCATCTCAAACGGGTCATCTCCGCCGGAGCGCCGGTCTCGGCCGCGGTGCTGGAGCGTTTCGCCGCACTCCTCCCTGACGACGGGGAGATATTCACCCCCTACGGCGCCACCGAGGCGCTCCCGGTCTGTTCCATCGGGAGCAACGAGATCCTGGGGGAGACCGCACGGATGACCGACAAAGGGATGGGGGTCTGTGTCGGCATGCCGGTGGAGGGGCTTTGGCTGGCGATCATCCCTGTCAGTGACGACCCCATCGACCTGTGGGATGACGGTTTGGCCCTTCCTCCCCTGGAAGTGGGGGAGATCACGGTGCTCGGACCGCAGGTCAGCCGTGCTTACCTTAACCGCCCCCAGGAAACGAAAACGGCCAAGATCCCCGACCCGGACGGCGGAGTCTGGCACCGGATGGGGGATGTGGGATATCGGGACAGCAGCGGCAGGGTCTGGTTCTGCGGCCGTAAGTCCCACAGGGTGGTGACCCCGGAGGAAACCCTTTACACGGTTCCGGTGGAAGGGGTCTTCAATACCCATCCCGAGGTCTTTCGCACCGCGCTGGTGGGGATCGGAAAAAAGGGGGCGCAGCAACCTCTACTCTGCGTGGAGCTGGAAGGAGGGAAAGGGAAGGGAAAGGGAGAACGGAAGCGGATTCGCCGTGAACTGCTGGAACTGGGGAGCTGTTATCCCCATACCGCGGGGATCAGGGAAATTCTCTTTCACCCCGCCTTTCCCGTGGACATCCGGCACAACGCCAAGATATTCAGGGAGAAACTCGCCGTCTGGGCGTCGGGGAGGGTGTAGTGAGGGCGCTGGTCACCGGCGGCGGCGGTTTTCTCGGCGGGGCCATCGTACGGCAGCTCCTGAAGCAAGGGGATGAGGTGCGAAGCTTCTCCCGGGGGACGCACCCGGAGCTTGGCATGATGGGGGTGGAGCAGTTTCGGGGAGATCTGGGGGAGCGGGAGGCGCTGCTGCGCGCCGCGGATGGGTGCGACACCCTTTTCCATGTGGCGGCCAAGGCGGGGATCTGGGGGCCGTACCGGGAGTTTTTCCGGGCAAATGTGACCGGAACGGAAAACGTCCTTGCCGCGTGCCGGCGGCACGGCATCCGGCGCCTGGTTTACACCAGTTCTCCCAGCGTGATTTTCGACGGCCGGGACCTGGAGGGGGGAGATGAAACGCTCCCCTATCCGACTCATTACGAGGCTCATTATCCCAAAACCAAGGCCCAGGCGGAACAGATGGTGCTTGCCGCCAATTCCCCCTTACTGGCCACGGTATCCCTTCGCCCCCATCTCATCTGGGGACCCGGTGACAACCACTTGGTCCCGCGGATCGTGGCAAAGGGACGCAACGGAAGGCTGCGACGGATAGGCGTTCGTCCCTGTCTGGTGGATACGGTTTACGTTGACAACGCCGCCCAAGCCCACCTTCTTGCCGCCCAGCGGCTTTTTCCAGGATCCCCGGTGGCGGGGAACTGCTATTTTATAACCGACGGTCGGCCGATCCCCCTTTGGGAGATGGTGAACCGGATTCTGGCCGCTGCCGACATCCCCCCGGTGACGCGCGGCATCTCCACCGGAGCCGCCCTTGCGGCTGGGGTTGTCTGCGAAGCGCTCTGGAACATCCTTTCCCTTTCGGGCGAGCCCCCCATGACCCGTTTCATGGCAAGGGAGCTTACTACTTCCCATTGGTTCTCCACCGTCGCCGCCGGCAGGGATCTGGACTATGAGCCGACGGTTTCACTGGAAGAGGGGCTTCTCATGCTTCGGGCGTGGTTAAAGGGAAGCTCACCGCCATGACGTGGCGGGGCTCTTTTTTGGCGGTATCCGGCTGAAATACATGGCGCCGGTTTGCGATTATTATTGCCAAAATTGACGGAATGCTTTACAGTCACCGGGAAAAGTGTCGGAATCCTTTACAGTCGGTGACAATTAGATAACGTGATTTCAGTAGGTTAGTTCGATGGTGAGCATGCAATTTAATGGCATGTTTGTTGCAGTATGGCCCGCACGGGTCATATAATATTCTCAGAGAGGTAAAAACAATGAACAGGAAAACTCTAGCCGTTCTAGCGATTGGTTTGATTCTTGGAACAGGCGGGGCGGTTCTGGCGGCGCCATATGATGTCACGGTACCTAATGATTACACCGCTGCTATGAATAATGACCTGTATAACGGCAACATTCCCAACGGTATCCCGACGCCGCAATCCGGGAAAGACCCTGGACACGACCTGTTCAACGCGGCGAACCTGCTGACACAGGGAACCGCAACCCCGCTCGTCCCCAACTACGCCACCAACCAGTCCCTGGATAACTACATTGTTCAGCAAGCCAGCACCTTCGACATCGCCAAAGGTTCAACCTTCACCTTCATGGTTCTCGGCAGCTCGGCTTCCAACAAAAACAGCGTCGGTCTTTACCTCAGAAATCAACAGAATGCAATTGTAAAACAAGCCCCGATTCTCAGCGATGTTACCGGCTACTCATGGACAGGAAATGGTAGCGTGGCGGCTCCGCTTCAAGGGGCTCAGACCACGGCGCCGGCATTCTCCAGCACCTTGGGATGGTACATCACGGCGAAGGACTGGAAGACAAACTATACCACGGAGATTACCTATTACTCGGAAGCGTTCCTCAACCCCGACAAATACGACCACCTGATCACTTACACACTGCCGGTGGCGGGCCATGTATACAATTACATCGATCCGGTCAGCGGCATAGAGAAAAGCTACACCGCCTCGGCTAATGCCTATCTGGTCGGCTTCAAGGACCGCATCGCGGCGTCAGGCTATGATCCGTTGCATCCGGGACTTGGTGTTACCATGGGGGATGATGACTTCAACGATGTTTTGATCCTGGTGGATCAGGTTCTTGCGCCGGGTTACACACCGACAACTAAAGCCCCCCTGGTGCCCGAGCCTGGCACCATTGTTCTCATGGGAGCCGGCTTGACTGGTTTGTTGGTCATGAGGCGTCGCAACCGTCGCTGAGGAAAGAAATAGAGATGGATTAAAGCACCGAAAAAAGGCGATCCTCAATGGTCGCCTTTTTTTCATGTTACTTAATCTTTTTTTTGAACATCACGAACAGTCTACAGCCCGGCAAGGCGCATGGTCAGGTAAAGAGATGAGATGCAAGGGTGTAAAAGTAGTACTAATGCTGGCGCTCTCCGTGACCGCGGCGGCGCTCTCTTTTACCTGTTTCCCCCCGAATAGGCATCCGGATTTTCCCTGCATCATCAAACTTCCGGACAGAGTGAATGAAAATTCGAACGTTTCCCGCACCATCAAACTTCCGAACGGAGTCGCCCCAAAAAAAATAGTTCTCGTCCTTTGCCCTCACCCGGACGATGAATATGAAGGATGGGCTGCCCTCGCCGACGACGAGACCCCTGTTTTCATGATTCTGACCCTGGGGGAAAAAACGAGACATTGCAAGAAAATATCAGCCCTCGACTGTAAGACAAAGAGAATAGACTCTGTAACTTATTTTTTAGAGAAGATGATGACAAGGCCCTACGGCCTTATGATCATGGATATGGGAGACTTGAAATTAACAAGAGCCGGGATCCGGCAGGCGGTCAGGTCGGCCGTAAAGGAATATAAACCTGAAAAAGTAATAGTGGCGGCATATGCCAATGAAATATCCGGCTGTACTGTTTATAAACATCGCGATCATGAAATTCTTTACGACACAATGAGCTCCGGAACGTGGGAAGTACCTGTCTATCTCCGCGTGGCATCCTGTGTACAGTCACCAAAAAAAACCATGTATGTTGACGAAAAGGTTCATCGCCAGGCCTGGGGCGACGGAGGTTTTGGTCAAAGAGCCTACGGTTGGCTGCATGGGGGGAATTGGCCCGTGGGGGAATCGGACAAGGACGGGATCTCGTTCTTTACACGAAGGCAAGATTTCGTGGTGATTGAACCTGTCAAACGATAGAATAACAGTCCCGGTTGTTCGTGCAGCACCGTCACCGTCACCGTAACGGACAGATTCGTGATTGTTGGAAGAAAGATAGGGGGGTGAACTCCTGCCGGTGGTCGCGGCTCAAACCTGAAGGTGCGGAGTCACGCCGAACAGAATTAACCCCATGGCGAGGGTAAAGAGCCCGCTTGAGCGTCGTCGGTCAGAGAGGAGCCGGATTCCGGCGACCATGAGCAGTGCAATGAAGCAGACGGCAGGAATATCTACAACTCTAAAGGAGCACCCCATGATTACTCACATCATCCTGTTCAAGCTGACCGACCCCACTCCCCAGGTCATCGCCGCGACTCGCGACCTGCTGCTGAGCATGGACGGCAAGATCCCGCAACTTCTTCATCTTGAAGTGGGGGTGGATCTGATTCATTCTCCGCGGTCGTACGATATTGCCTTGGTGACCAGGTTCGGCTCCCTGGATGAACTGAGCGCTTATCAGGTCGATGCATACCATGCCGGAACTATTATCCCCCACATGCGCTCCGTCTCATCCTCCATCGTTTCAGCCGACTATGAGTCGCCGTACTAAGCGTGCCGCCGCCTCGCCGTTGAATTCAGCCGAAGCAGGGAAGAAGGATAAAACAGGCGGACATGATTGCCGTCGGGGCTAGCGCCCCCAGCAGCAGCCCCAGCGGTGAGATCCCTTCTTGGAAAAAAGTATCCAGGATGGATTGGCCGGCGGGATTTGGGGCATTGGCGATGACGGTCAATCCCCCACCGATAACCGCTCCCGACACGACGGCATGCTTCATGGATTCGGTCATGTTGGGAACCAGGGTGGCAAGAAAGGTAATGGCGGCATTGTCGTTCACGGCGCTGAGCCCCAAGGCGCCGAACATCAGGGGAAGCTCCTCCAGCCGACCCAGGACCGGCGCAATCCACCACTGTTGGAGCCCGCCGTGGATCACCAGTCCCGCCAGGAAGAAGCCGACCAGAATGGGGGGGCGGAGCTGAAAGGTATCCTGGTACTCCTCGGTCACCTCGAAGAACGCCAGAAAGAAGAGAAAGCTTCCCACCAGCAGCGCCGGTCGATGGACATTGTAAACGGCCGAGGCCATGAAGAGCAGATGGATGAGCGTGACCCAGAACGGTACCGGTCGTCGCTTCTCTTCGGTTTCATGAACGGGCGGGGAGTTCAGCGCCGCGAACTCCCCGCGGAAAAGCAGAAAATGAAGCATGTTGCTCAGCACGATCCCCACAACGGCTATCCACCCGAAATGGGTCATCATATGGGGGGTGTCCCACCCCCAGGGTACGGTCACCATTAACACCGGCGGGGCGGCAAAGTTGGTGAGTGTCCCCCCTACGGAGATGTTGACGAAGAGGAGTCCCAGGGTGGCGTAGGCAAAACGACGGGACGGCTTGAGTGCGTAGAATCTTCTCCCCATGAGCAGCGCCGAGATGGTCATGGCGGCGGGTTCGGTGATGAGCGATCCCAGGAGGGGCCCCACCGTCAGGATGGAAAGCCACCAGGCCTGGGGCCGTCCCCCCCCCCAGCGGGCGCATACGGCAAGAGAGCACTCAGCCAGGCTCAGGATCGGACGGGTTGACGAGATGGCCATGATGACCACGACGAAGAGCGCCTCGTCGTAGTTTACCCCCTTTTCCAGATACTCCAGCGCCGGCTTGAGACCGATTGAAGAGGCCAGCAGCAGCAGCAGGGGGACGACCCAAATGCCGAAGACGACTTCGATCTCTCCCAGGAAGCGGCAGAGACGCGCCTTGCCGCCGGCCATGACGGTGTTATCGGGCAGCTCTTCTCCCTGCTTAAAGAGCTCTTCCCGGCGTCGCTGCTCAAATACGGAAGCAAGTTGATGGAATCCGGCCGTGAAAAAGGTGTGGAGCACCGCCCCCAGAAAAAGGAGCGACACCCAAAGATTCAGTGGTTGGACCTGTATCCTGTGGGAGAGAATGGCGATAAGTCCGGTCATGCCGCTGTCACCGTAGCTTGCCGGTGATAGCGGGAAAGGTAGCCCGCTCATGTTTCCTTCTCTCCCTGGAGAGCGGCTCTGGCGGCAGCCAATTCCTTCCGTTTTTCTCCGTCGACCCTGGGAAACTCCAATTTCATCTCGTCCAGTGCGTCATGGATGGCCGCCGCCACCACGAGCTGAGTGAACCACTTGTTGTCCGCCGGCGCCACGTACCACGGCGCCCGTTTCGTCGCCGTAGCGCGGATCATCTCCTCGTAGGCGATCATGTAATCATCCCAGAAACCCCGCTCCGTGGCATCCGCCATGGAGTACTTCCAGTTCTTGGCGGGAGTATCCAGCCGCTGAAGAAACCGCTTTTTTTGTTCTTTCCTGGAGAGATGCAGGAAAAATTTCAGGATGGTGATGCCGTTTCTCGTGGCATACCGTTCGAAGGCGTTGATATCCTCGAACCGCTCTTTCCAGATGGATTTCGTCACCAGTTCCGTCGGGAGGTTCTGTCTCTCAAGGAGTTGGGCATGAACCCGGACGGCCAGGACCTCTTCGTAATAGGAGCGGTTAAAGATGCCGATTCTTCCCCGCTCCGGGAGGCGTTGAGAACTCCGCCAGAGAAAATCGTGGTTCAGCTCTTCGGCCGAGGGGGACTTGAAGGAGTAGACTTGACATCCTTGAGGGTTGACGCCGGACATGACATGCTTGATAGCTCCGTCCTTGCCGGCGGCGTCCATGGCCTGGAAGATGAGGAGCACTCCCCGACGCCCCTGGGCGAAAAGCTTCTCTTGCATCTTGCTCAACAGGACGATCCCCTCCCGGAGTGTCTTTCGGGCGTCCTTCTTGGAGGTGAGGCCGTTGGTGTCGCCGGGGTCGAAATCCTTGAGCCGGAACCCGCCGCCATCTTCAATCCGGTAGGATGCAACAAATTTACGAGCTTCTTTACCACTGGCGGTGGCCATGGTTATCTTCTCCTTTTCACGACGCAGCATGGGCAAAAAAGTACTCCTCATCGCTTTTTCCGTCAAGATAAATTCATTATGAAGTCCAGGGAGCTCCCCTGGAATCCCAACTCCGCCCCTTTTTTCTTGCCTCCTTCGCCTCTCCGGGTATACTAGACGCTACAGTTTGTCGCGGAGGCCACATGTCCTGGTTCACCAACCTCGGAATCACCATCAAGTTCAACATCATACTCACCGTCTGCATGGTGAGTCTCTTCATCTTCGGTGCGATCTACGGCTACCATCGGCAACAGAAACTGATCGTCGCGGGAGAGGTGGACAATGCCCGCATCATTGCGCGTCAGATCATCGAGGCCCGTGAGTATATGTCCCTGGTTCTCACCGATGAACCGGCTCGCAATTACAACCTGGTTCCCCAAGTCGTCGCCACCCGGATCGCCCAGCGGATCACCAAGAATACTTCATACTATGTCCGTCAGATTTCTCTTCGCTTCAGAAATCCCGCAAACCGCCCCGACCCCTACGAGGAGGAACAGCTGAGAGGGCTCGCCAATGGGTCCACGAAGGAATCTTTTCAGGTCATCCAGGGCGCAAAAGGGGAAAGCCTCCGCTACCTGTTTCCCATGATGGCTGATAACTCATGCCTTGAATGCCACGGCAGCTATGAATCAGCGCCACTTTTTGTGAGGCAACGATTTCCCAAGGGGCACCCCTCCTACAATTATCATCCCGGCGAGATCATCGGCGCCGTGTCGGTGACAATTCCCCTTGCGGAACTGTTTGGCGCCATGTCCGTCAATCTCAGACATGATCTGATTATTCGGGGAGGGATGTTTCTTCTGGTGCTGCTCGTCATGGGGTACGTTATCCATCAGGCGGTCATCAATCCCATATCCCTCGTGGCGCGAAGCATTACCCTGGTAGCCCGGACCGGAACCTTCAGCGACCGGATCCCCCAGAGAGGGAAAGATGAGATTGGACAGCTGATTGCCGCCTTTAACGAGTTGATGGCCGAATTGGAGCGAAAGACTGAGCAGAGTCGTGAGTCGGGGGAACGGTACCGTAACTTCATCCGGATGGCGCGGTCGGCAGTGGTGACTTTCATGGAAGACGGCAAGATCGTCATCTCCAACGAAAAGGCTGAGCGGTTATTCGGGAAGTCACGGCAGGAGATTATCGGAGAGGATTTTTATCAGCTCATAGAGAGCGGCGGCAGACTCAGAGAGAAAATCGGCGCCCGCCTGGCGTCAGGGAATGACGGAATGATCGTGGAAACCCGTGAACACCGGGTACGCGGCTCTTCAGGCGACTGGCGCCCTTTTGAAATAGCGTTATCGGCGTCCAAGAGCGAAGGGAAAACCATGATCACCGCTATTCTACGGGATATGTCCGAGCAGGGTTCACGGCGTATCTGAGGCAGGGCTAAAAAAAGCGGTTCATCACGCGGAGACGAAGAGAAAGCAGAGAAAACAAGGTTCGGCTTTCTCCGCGTCTCCGCGTGCAAATGCTTTTTAAATGATTGTCGTCGTGGGGGAGTCGGCTATCCTTCTTCTTCCTCGGTGAAAGCAATCTCCCGGTAAACCCTCTCTTCCTCGAATCGACGGGTTTGTGCCTGGAGTTTTTCGATATCCGCCTTGCACCGTACGCAGTAGCGAGCAAAGGGAAGGACCTTCAGTCTTCCAAGGGGGATATCCTCCTCGCACTCTTCGCAGACACCGTACTCGCCATCTCCAAGCCGATCCAGCGCCTCGTCGATATTCCTGAGTTTTTCCCGTTCCCGGTCACCCAACAACAGGTCAAGCTCACGGTCCCGCTCACTGGATGCTTGATCATAGATATCGCCACTGGGCTCAACATCCGGCGCGTCAGTCCCGGTGCGAAGCGATTTCTGGATTTCGGCAAGGGTCGCCTCCTTCATGTTAAGGAGTATGCCCCGCATTTCTTCTATTTTTTCTACCATCAGAATCTCCATGACATCAGGGATAGACACCTCGAAAAAGTTTCGGAATGATAAACCACGTGCCGGAATTGTCAAGCTAAATCAAACGATCTCCCCGATAACGTCGTAGTCGGAAGAATCGGTGACCCGGACGGAGACGATGTCCCCCACGTTGGCGGTTCCGGCGGTAATATAGACCAAGCCGTCGATGTCCGGCGCCTGGCGGGAAGAGCGCCCCTTGAGAAGAAGGTCGGTTTCGTCGCTGTACCCCTCCACCAGCACCTGCTCTACTGTTCCGATGAGACGCCGGTTCTGTTTGAATGAGACCCGGGCTTGAACCTTCATCAGTTTCTTGTAGCGAAGTCGTTTGACCCTCTCGGTAATCTGATCATCCATCTCCGCCGCCGGAGTACCTTCCTCCCGCGAGTAGCAGAAAACCCCCAGACGATCGAAACGGACCTCTTCCACAAACTGAACCAGCCGCTGGAAATCGTCGTCACTTTCGCCGGGAAAGCCGACGATGAGGGATGTCCGGATGGCAAGATCGGGAACCGCGCTTCTCAGCCGCCCGATGAGTCGTCGAATCTCGATTTCCCCGCCCCGCCGCCCCATTTTTTTCAGGACCGGGTCACTGATATGCTGGAGCGGAATGTCGATATACTTGCAGATCTTCTCCTCGTCCCGGATCATCCGGATCAGCTCATCGGTAATCCCGTCGGGGTAGGCGTAAAGAAGCCGTAGCCACTGTAGACCCTCGATCTTCACCAGTTCGGCCAGGAGCATCTCCAGAGTGCGACTCTCGGCCAAATCCCTGCCGTAGGCGGTGATATCCTGGGCGATGAGGTTGATCTCCTTGACCCCTCCCGCCACCAGTTCCCGCGCCTCCTTCAGCACCTGATCAAAGGGACGGGAGCGGAGATCCCCCCGCAGGGTGGGGATCACGCAGTAGGAGCAGCGGTTTGAACACCCTTCCGCAATCTTCAGGTACGCCGTGTAGGAGGGTGAAGAGTTCAGCCGGGGGAGGTCCGGGTCAAAGACGAAATTGGGGTCCCCCACGTAGCGAAGCTGTCCCGGGGTAGTCCGTTTCTCCGCCAGAATTTCGGCGATCCGCGGATATTCTCCCGTGCCGATGAAGATGTCCACCTCGGGAAGCTCAGCCCCCAGTTCTTCCTGATACCGCTGGGGGAGACAGCCGGTCACCACGAGAAGGGTGCAGCGGGCGTCATGTTTTCGCTCCGCCAGGTCGAGGATGGTGTCGACGCTTTCTTGTTTTGCCTCCCTGATGAAGGAGCAGGTGTTGACGATGATGATATCCGCCTCTTTTTCGTCCGTGGTAATCTCGTATTCCTCGGAGGGGAGGCAGCCGAGCATTACCTCGGCATCAACCAGGTTCTTCGGACAGCCCAAGCTAACCATGCTTACTTTCTGCTTTACACTCACAAAATCCCCTTTAATTTCTATGACCTGAAGTTGAGGAACTGCATCTCCACCTCAAGATCCTTCCCCTTGAGGAGTTGAATTACCTCCTGAAGATCGTCGATATTTTTCCCCGTCACCCGTACCTGTTCATCCTGGATCTGGGCCTGAACCTTGAGCTTGGACTCTTTTATGGCGGCAATGATCTCCTTCGCTTTTTCCTTGGAGATACCCTGCTGGATGGTGATCTCCTGGCGCACCATGGAGCCCGAGGCAGGCTCCACCTTGCCGTACTGGAGAGCCTTGAGTGATAGGCCCCGTTTGAGGAACTTGGATTGGAGGATGTCGATGATGGCCTTGAGCCGAAAATCATCTTCAGTAAGGATCTTGATCCCTTCCTTCTCCTGGGTCACTTCGCTCTTGGACCCCTTGAAATCATAACGCTGAACGATCTCCTTGATCGTCTGGTTTACCGCGTTGTCCACTTCCTGCATCTCAACTTTTGATACGATGTCGAATGACGGCATGGCTTCCTCCAAAAACTATTGTTTCACAACTTCTACTCCCGCGGGAACATTGAAGGTGAACCGTGTGGGAGCGATCCCCTTGTTGCTCTGAGCGCCACTGAATTCCATGGTGGTCCGGTTCCCCCCGGCGTCGATGACCGTGGAGCCGACCACCGGGAAGGGGTCGGCGGCTCTCCCTGTTTGTTGAAACTGCTCCACCGCGGTTCCGGAGATCGTCAGGAGAAGTTTCGCCATCACCGCGCTGGGCTTTTTCGGTGTCAGTTCCAGCAGGTAGTCCCCCTTTTTGTCCTGATGATCCTTGGCGAAGGAGATGGCGAAATCTCGAGAGAGCTCGCCCAGGCCGGTGAGGTAGGAGATGGCGATGCCGTTGCCTCCGGTAAACAGGGATGCGGTTTCCATCTGCATCACCTGTTTGTTGTCCGGAATATACAGCCATACGGTCTTGCCGTTGCAGATAATTTCCTGCTTCTGCGGCTTTGTGTAGGTGAAGCGAAACATGGCGGAGCCCCCGGACACTTTCCGGATAAAGAGTTCGCCCGCTCCCTTCTGCACCCGGTCGATGCCGGCAATGACGCTCCGTTGAGCGAATGAGGCATGGAGGTCATTCAGGATCCGGTACCCTTTTTCCACTGCCGTGACCACCGTCTTCAGCTCCGCCGCGGTAGCGGAAACCGGCATGAGGGCGAGGGAGAAGAGGAGCGGAATCAACCGGATAGTGGTCCACGGGTACCGGTTTATCGAACCCCTCGTCCGCGAAAGGTCTCTCTTCATGGGAGTAACTCCTACTGCAAGCATTGAGGTATGAAGACCGTGGAATATGCCACACTACGCCCGCGAGTGCAAACGGTTTCGCCTTCACCTTAACCTTAAACTTAACCTTAACCTGTTCTATACGGTCAGCAGCGGCTCCGTCAGCGCCCCAAGCTGCTCTCTCAAGTGGAGGATCTGCTCTCCCCAGTACTGCATGGTATTGAACCAGGGAAAGGTGCGAGGGAACATGGGGTCTTCCCAGCGGCGGGCCAGCCAGGCGCTGTAGTGGAGCATCCTGAGAGTCCGCAGGGATTCGATAAGACGCAGTTCCCGGGGGTGAAAGTCGCAGAATTCACCGTAACCCTTCAGCAGCACTTTCAACTGAGCCATCTGGCGGGGACGCTCCCCGGAGAGCATCATCCAAAGATCCTGCACCGCCGGGGCGGTCCGGGCATCGTCAAAATCGACAAAGTGCGGCGTGCCGTCGCGCCAGAGGATGTTCCCCGCATGGCAGTCTCCGTGGGTTCGGATGTAGCGGATCGGCCCGGAGTCAGCCAGGATCTCCTTTATACTCTCCAGGAGGTGACCGGTCACTGCTGTGTAGCTGGGGCGGTATTCGGCGGGGATGAATCGCTCCGTGATGAGAGCGACGCTTTTATAACCGAAACTTTGCAGATCCAGGGTCGGTCGCTGTTCAAAGCTCCGCACCCCACCGATACAGTGAATACGCCCCAGCATCCGGCCAAGAATCAGCAGGTTATCCAGATCGTCGAACTCCGGAGCATGCCCCCCCTGCCGCGGGTAGAGGGCGAAACGGAAGTCGCCGTACCGGAAGAGGCTTTCTCCGGTGTCGTCCGTCAACGGCGCCACCACGGACAATTCATGCTCCACCAGTTCCCGACAGAAAGCGTGCTCCTCCATGATCTGCCCGTCACTCCACCGTCCGGGCCGGTAGAACTTGGCGATGAGCGGCGGCCCATCTTCCACCCCCACCTGATAGACCCGATTTTCGTAGCTGTTCAGGGCGTAGGTGCGGCAATCGCAGCGGTAACCGTGGCTTTCCACGGCGTCCATGATGAAACTGGGAGTAAGGGTCTGAAAAGGGTGCGGACTTTCTGTCTCGGTCATCGTCACTTCCTCGAGGAAAAAACAAAAACACTTTACCACAGAGTCACGGAGATCAGAGAGAAAATCTAAAAGAATGAATGTTTCCTCCGTGATCGCCGTGGCTCTGCCGTGATACGCCGTGGTCAGGCGAAAAACGGAGCATGGTTGGAGGTAAAGAGCGGAGGGTCGTTTCGTAATATTGCGGCAATGGCGGGCTCTTTTTTAAATTCATGGTCAAGGAATCGCCGCACCGGCTTCCGGTCCCATCCTCGTGGGTGCTTAAAACCGGTATACAGGGAAAGGTCCCCGGCATAGAACGGCTCTGTGGCCATTTCGGCCGCTTCATCCCCGTGAATCGGCATATTGAAGATTGCCAGGTTCATAAACGCGATGGAGTCCCGGTGCTTGACGATAAACTCCAGCGTTCTTCGCGCCTCGGTTTCCGTTTCCGCCGGTGTGCCGAAGAGGAGGTAGAGATAGACCGCGATTCCCGCCTGCTTCAGATTCATGAGTATCCGCGACGCGGCGCCCAGCTGAATCCCCTTGTTCAGGCGGTCCAGTACCCCCTGGTCCCCCGACTCCAGGCCTAGCTTCAACATGACGCATCCCGCTGCCCGCAGCGCCACGCAGAATGCGGGGTCCGCCAATTCCGCGCCGAACCTGGCGAATCCATACCAGTCAGTCCCTGGCGGATTTTCCGCCAATCCCTGCAACAGTGCCGGAGTGATGGCGTTGTCCAGGAGATGAATGAGGAGCGGCCGCTCTCGGGCGGTAAGCGCCTGAAGGTCGGCCAGCACCTTCCGTGTGGGAATGGGGCGGTACTCGTTACCTTCGGCCCGTTCGGGACAAAAGGAGCAGTTGTTCCACCAGCAGCCGCTGGAGGCGTTATAGGGGAGGATGAGACCGGGAGAAAGGTACTCCCGAAGCGGCAGGGATGAGTATGCCGGAAGAAGGTGTGGCGATTGCCGCTTAGTAGCAACCCCGGCCAAGGTGAGGAGAGCTTCTTCACCCGGTCCCGCCACCAGATGATCCACCACCCCCTCAAAGGGAGTACGCCAACCGGGGCGCTTCATCCAGGAAGTCACGAGTCCCCCCCCCAGCGCCACGACCATGCCGGGAAACTCTTTTTTGACATAGCCGATCATGGCGAAAGTGCAGATAGCCTGGCTTAGATAATTCAGGGAAAAGCCCACCGTCCTTACCCCGCCGAGCAGTTCCGGCAGTCGCCGGCTGAACCAGGGGAAGAACGGATTCCGTTGGGGATGTTCCGCCGCAGCCAGCAGGTCGGCGCTTCTCAACGGCGAGAGCCCCTGCTGCTGATAGTCGCTTAATCCCACGATGGCCCCCTCCTGCTGTCCGGCGATGGCCAGAAGCCGGTTCAGGTCGCTGACCGCCCGACCATACCGGTCGGGGGAACGGTAGGTCCGCGGGTGCCGGAGGGAGGCCAGATGCTTCACCCGGTTATTCACTGCCCGCCGGCTCCAGGTGTCGTCGGCTCCCTGGACACGCTCCATGAGCCAAAGGAGCCCTTCACAATTTCCGTCAAGGAGCAGGCAGGGGATATTCGCGGCATGGAGCGTCGCAGCCAGCCGGGCGATGCCCGCCGGTGGTTCGCACGGTTTGGCGACAGGTGGGAAGATCAGCAGCATGAGCGGTTTTCCGTGAAAAGTTGTCGGTTATGGGGATGAACGGGGCTCGATGGTATCACACTTTCCGGTGAATTATCGAGATAAGAGGGGAGGAATTTATTGATATACCGTTTGCCGACGTAGAGGCGAAGCAGATGAACCTTGCTTCGCCCCTACACGCTTACCGTTATAGCCGCCTTCGCCGTAACAGCAGCAGGGCAAAACCCGAGCCGAGGATGACTATCGCGGATGGTTCAGGGACAGCCGTTACCTCCTGAAACTCCCGGGCGAGGAGCGTATGAACCGCGGTCGTCGGGTGAAAATCATCGTAGAAAACATAGTCGTTGGGGTCATCGGTTCTCGGGATGCGCAGATAGTAATCCGTTGCGTTGGTGAATCCATAGGCGGTAGGATTATGAACAACGGAGCGGAGGAGTCCCGCCGTATCGTAGTACAACACGCCGGGGGGAAGTTCCGCCTGGAGACCGGCGTTGAAGGCGTCGGTGAAGGCTGTGCCTTGGGCAGCGATCACGGGTCCCAGCGATTGGAAATAAGGTGTCAGTCCCAGATCCGGCATGCCAGGGGCAAGGATCGTTCGAGCTCCCCTTCCCTTCAGATCCAGGATGATCGCCAACTCGTCGGCCAATGCCCTGAAGATGATCTCCCCTGGGGTTGTGTCCAGCGGAGAGGGGGCCAGAATATCGTTGGGCCCACCCCAGACGATGAAAAGCCCCTGAGACAGATAGGGGGTGATTGCTCCCTTGGTTGCGTCATACATGGTTGCCATACCCGGCCAATTGTATTGGCCCATGGTGGTGACGGTTCCTCCGTCACCGTAATTACCGCTTCCCGTGGTGGCGCCGATCCAGGCGTAATCCCTGAGCGGCACATTCAGAGAGGTAGCCAGCTGTTCCACGGCGACGGGACCGTTGGAGCGACGCCCCTCGTAGTAGGGGGGATCCGGCGGATAGGCCTGACCTGTAGCGTTGTACAGATTGCCGTTATCGGAAAGACTGTCTCCATACACAATCACTGCCGTATTTTGCCCGGCGAACAGGGTAGACGACATACTCAATAACGCAAGCATGACCATTAGACTCTTCTTGCATGACATGACAGTATCTCCTTTTGTTAGCCATTATGTGCCCCGCTCCTGGGGATTTCACGGATCACAAGTAAGAACTTTTTATTGGCAAAAGTCAATTATTTTTTAAAAATAGGGATTAACGGGAAGGCGCGAGGGGGATCAAGTTCATTACGACGTCGTTTCGGGGAGTTATCCACTTTGCCCTTGAGGGGGCGCTCTGCCGCAACTAACCAATTTCATGCAATTTATTTCTCAAAAAATCGAATTGTACGCTGTTTCAACAATCACTGTGGAAAAAGCTGTTGATAAACCGTTGATCTCTTGCCGAACCTGTTGAAAAACGAACGCCGGCAGCATTTTGCCCAAAAAAGCGGCAAGAGCATCCGCCGGCGTCCCGATCTTTATTGGGCGAAAATTGCCTTAAAAAATTTGACGCTCTCCAACCATGAATCTTCGTCAGCTTTTTTGTCATAAGCCAGGGGAAGGTCGAACTTCTTCCCATAGGCATCGGCGTCCGGGTTGGTGAAACTATGTTTCACTCCGGGATACCCCTTGTAGCGGTACCAGGCGCCCGCCGAGCTCATCTCTTTCATAAAGTCAACCACCTGCTCCGGAGGGACCATCTTGTCCTCCTCGCCGTTGAAGATCAGGATCTTCGCCTTGACCATCCCGGCAACAGCCGGAGAGTCGGTGGCCAGCGAACCGTGATAGCTCACAACCCCCTTCAGGTCGGCTCCCCGGCGAGCCATATGGAGCACCACCCCGCCGCCGAAACAGTACCCCATGGCCGCGACCCGCGCGGGGTCAACCTCCGGCTGCCGCCGGATGAACTCCAGAGCGGCGTTAAAACGGGCCTCGCCGACTCCCTTGTTCTTCATCGCCTCGGCGGCGAACTTTCCCGCATCGGAGGGGTGTTGGGCGGTCTTGCCGTCGCCGAACATATCCACCGCCAGCGCCACATACCCCAGTTCCGCCAGCATCCGCGCCCGCTTGCGGGCGTACTCGTTGTGCCCCCACCACTCATGGACCACCAGCAGTGCCGGACGCTTCCCCTTCAGTGACATATCCTGGGCAAGGTACCCCTTGAGCACCGTACTCCCGCTGCGATACTCCACCTCTTTCCCCACGACCTTGGCCCAGGCCGTGGAGCAACAGAGGAGGATGCAGGCCAGACTCAACACAGAAAAGATTCGTAGTGTCATTGTAGTACTCCTTTTCACTTTTATTATCGACTCAGTTTCAGCCTCTTGGAGAGAGCCGGCTGGGAGATTCCCAGGAGTCGGGCAGCGATGGTCTGGTTCCCTCCCGCCCGGGAGATGGCCTCGGCCACCAGGAGTTCGGCCGCCTCGCCAAAGGTGGGGAGCCGGTGGAGGCCGGTGAAGAGATTTGCCGCCACGGTAACGGTGGCGGATGGCCGCGCCTCCGGACGTCCGGCAACCTTGAGGAAGCACTCCATGGAGAGGATTCGACCCCGGTGGACGCTGACGGCGTCATAGACCACCCCCCGCAGTTCGCGGATATTGCCGGGAAAGTCGTAGGTGGCCAGGAGCTGTGACAGCTCCTTGGGAGGAGTCGGTTTCTTTTTTTCCAACTCCTGGGCGGCTTGCATCAGAAAATGATCCAACAGGAGCGGGATGTCCCCCTTGCGCTCCCGGAGCGCGGGAATATGGATATGGTGAGTCCGGAGCCGAAAATAAAGATCCCGCCGGAATCCTCCACTCTGCTCCCGGGCGGAGAGATCGCGGTGGGTGGCGACAATGATCCGGGCCTTGATCCGTTTGGGGCGGTCGCTGCCCAGGGGGAAGTATTCCCCTTCCTGGAGGAGTCGGAGAAGCTTCACTTGGGAGGGGATGCTCAGGTCGCCGATCTCATCAAGAAACAGGGTGCCGTCGGCGGCCTCTTCGATCATCCCCCGGCGCAGCTGATCGGCCCCGGTATATGCGCCCCGGAGATGGCCGAAGAGGGTATCGGCGAAGACGGTGTCATCCAGACCGGCCACGTTGACGGAGACCAGCGGTCCCCGGCAGCCGCTCAGGGTGTGGGCCGCCCTGGCGACGAGCTCCTTTCCCACGCCGCTCTCTCCGGTGATCAGGAGCGGTTGTTGACTCTTAGCCACCGCCTCGATATAGGCGAAGATAGTCAGCATGGTCCGGTCCCCCGTGACGATGCCGTTGAAAGCTTCCGGTCGGCGGAGCCCGCCCCTCAGGAGATGGCTCGACATTTCCCGGTTCTCTTGCTGAAGCTCCCGCATCCGGATGGCGCGGAGCACTCCCCCCAGGAGACGATCCTCCTCCACGGTCTTGACGAAATAGTCGAAAGCGCCCAACTTCATGCAGCGGACGGCGTTTTCCACCTGGTTCATCCCGCTGATGATGATGACCATGAGATCGGGAAAGCGTTCAGTTATCCGGGCCAGGAGTTCCTCACCGGAAAGGTGTGGCATGGTCAGGTCCAAAAGGACAAGTCCGATTTTTTGGCTCTCCAAAAGCGACATCACCTGGCGACTATCGCTACAGGTCTGAATGTTGGTGACGCCGGCGGAGCGCTCCAGGGTCAGAGCGAGGGCGCGGAGCCAAGCCGGTTCATCATCCACCAGGAGGAGTCCGAAATCGGGGTAGCAGGAGGCATTCATATTGTCGTAATCTCCTCTTCAACCGGCAATCCCAGGGTAACGACCGTCCCGCCGCCGGGATTTGCCTGAAACCTGAGGGCGCCGTTATGCTCCTTGACGATTCCGGCGGAGACGGAAAGTCCCAGGCCGGTCCCTCCCTGTTCCCGTTTGGTCGTGAAGAACGGATCGGTGAGATGAGGGAGGTCCGCCGGAGAAATTCCTCCCCCTTCGTCCCGAACGTGCAGCTCCACCTCTCCTCTGTCAAGGTTATGGCAGGTCTCGAGAAAAACTCCCCTCTGGGGATCGGAGAGGGACTGGCAAGCGTTGACGATGAGATTGACGACCACCTGTTCGATGCGGTGAGGGTTTCCACGAAGTCGCGGCAGGGAAGCGGCATAACTCACCGTAAAACGATTCGTGGCCTGCCGGAGCGTCGACTCCACCAGCCGCACCGCGGACTTAACCACGTTGTTGAGATCCAGCGGCTCCTTAACCGCCAAGTCGTCGCGGCGGGCGAAATCCTTGAGATCCTCCACGATCCGCTTGATCCGCCGAGCCCCCTCAACTGTTTCGTTGAGCATGATGGGTACTTCATCTCGCATACGGCTATAGGGGATCCCTCCCAGGGAAAAGTCGCCATGCTCCTTGTAGTGCTCTTCCAGCAACTCCCCGGCGTCTTCATAGACCTCCCGCAGGATGGGGAGATTAAGGAGAATGAGCCCGGTAGGATTGTTGATCTCATGCGCCACGCCGGAGACGAGTATTCCCAGCGATTTCATCTTGTCGGCTTGGAGCAGTTGGGCCTGGTGCAGACAGAGCTCCTCCACGGCCCGTTCCCGCTCTTCCACCTCCCTGGCCAGCGACTCAGTTCGAAGAGCCACCTGTCGCCGGAGAGAACGGGACCAGAGGAGCGCGCCGGAGAGGATGAGGAGAAGCGGAACCACCACAACCGCGCCGGAGCGGATCGCTTCCCGCCAGGGGAGCGACCGTGGTTCCAACACCCCCAGCCACTTATCATGGATCTTCCGGTATTCATCGGTTTTCTTGAGAATGGCGAGCCCCTCGTTAAACCGGCCGAGGAGCTCGTCGTCACCCTTACGCACCCCATAGCCGTAGGGATAAAAGGCGATACCGGTGGCTACCGGAACCAGGTTGGTTAGTTTAAGTTCGCGGATGAGATAGGCGCCGGGGAGGGCCGCCACCACGGCGTAGTCATGACTCCCCGAGGCGAGAAGCCGAAGCGCATCCGCGGGGGTGGCGGTGAGGATCAACCTCTTGGCCAGTTGTTTCTGTTCCAGGAGATCGTGCATGATACCGCTCTGAAAAACGATGACCTCTTTTCCCTTCAGATCGTCCAGGGAGAGAGCCGGCATCGACTCACGGCGGGCGAAGATGGCGTGACTGACGATGCTGTGCGGCGAGGAGAAATCAACACTTCTGCTCCGGGCCTCGGAGAACGATATTCCCTGGAGTATGTCCACCCGGCCCGCTTGGAGGGCGTCACGCATCTCCTTCCACCCCCCCATCCGGAATTCCACCTGGAGTCCCATGATTCCTGCGATGGCCCGGGTGAGATCGACGTTGAATCCGGCTGCCGCGCCGTTACCGTCAATGAACTCGTAGGGGGGGTAATCCCTGTCACCGCCGACGATGACATGGCGCTTCGGGGTGAGTTCCTGTCCCATTCCCGGGAGGGGGAGGGAGAGAAAAAACAGGAGCAGGGGGATCATGAAGCGAGTGATGGCGGCCATTAAATTGTTCCGGGGCAACGGCAGAGTGCCGGCGACTACGAATCGGTCTGCAAGCCAAAAAGCGAGAGCGGCTTCTTCTTCATACCAGAGTTGACCAAAGACGGCAAGGCGGAACTGATCCGCTCCCCTGATCGATGCCCGTTACCTCCGGATCTCCGGCTACTGCTCCGATTTATCTATCTATTCCCCCGGTAACGGCGTAAGGTAAGTTAGTTGTTTTGTAACGAACCCCGAACCTTTTCAGGAGGCAGGCACAATGAACATTAAAAACGGTACCTTCGTGAACCACAATGGGGCAGAGCAGTGGGGGGCCGGCAAGGTCATGGTGGTTGAGGGGACTCGGGCGACGATTCAGTTCAGTGACGGCATCATCCGGAAAATATCTTCTTCTCATTACGCCAACCTTCAGCAAGCCGACCCGGCTTCATTTGTGCCGCTTCCCGAAGCGGCCCCCGCCACTCCTCGCGCGGTCGCCCGCAAGCCGAAAAAAGTAAAGGTCGCGGCAGCGGCAGTAGAGGCGTAGAGACATAGAGACGAAAAATCTTATGGTACCGGCAGTTCGCAGCAATAAAAAAAGCCCTCTCATGGAGGGCTTTTTTTATTACTACGGTTGCCGGAGCCGTTTCAGTCGCTGCTCCTCCCGGAACATCTCCAGGGCCAGAAGGAATACTCCCACACAGATGGCCGAATCGGCGACGTTAAAGGCGGGCCAGTAGTGATCGTACCAGTGCACAAAGATGAAGTCGATGACCTCGCCGTAGCTGATCCGATCGATGAGGTTCCCCACTGCTCCGGCAAGAATAAGGGAGAGGGAGAGTGCCGACAATTTCTGATCGTCTCGGAGCTTCCTGATGATCATGAAGATCACCACCACGGCAACCGTGGAGACAAGGATGAAGAAGGGGAGCCGCCACGGAGAGGTTGCCAGCATGCCGAAGGCAGCCCCCCTGTTCCGGAGGTAGGTAATGGTAAAGAAATTCTCGATGATACTGATCATCGCATGGAGCGGCAGGGTCCGGGCGATGTAGAGTTTCGTCGCCTGGTCCAGGATGACCGTGACGAAGGTGACAATGGCAAGTATCCGGTATTTAAAGGACATTATTTTACCGCCGCAACGCAGCGGGGGCAGATAGTGGGGTGATCCGCGTCGGCGCCGATTTCCTCATCATAACACCAGCAGCGCTCACACTTGTCGCCGGGGGCGGGAGCCACGGCGATCCGGAACCCCGGCAGGTCGACGGGCTCATGGCAGTCGCCGTGAAGTTCATCCGGAAGCTCCACCTTGGAAACGATGAAGATAGTCTTAAGCTCCCCGGCGTTTGCCCGGAGGAAGGCCAGCTCCTCGGTCGGCGCGGTGATGATGACGCAGGCGTTCAGGGGATGACCGATGATCTTCAGGCCACGGGCCAGTTCCAGCGCCTTGAGAACCTCGCTCCGGACCGCGAAGAGGCGCACCCACTTGGCTGCCAACTCGTCGTTCTTTACCTCCGGGGTCATGACCGGAAATCCGGCAAGATGGACGCTTTCCTCCCGTTTTCCCGGCATGCTCCACCAGACTTCATCGGCGGTAAAGGAAAGGATCGGCGCCACCAATCGAACCATGGCATCAAGAATCCGGTAAAAGGCGGTCTGGGCGCCGCGACGTTCCGGAGACTCCTTCTTGCTGGTGTAGAGGCGATCTTTAAGTATGTCCAGATAAATGGCGCTGAGCTCCACCGAGCAGAAGGCGTTTACCGCCTGATAGATAGCATGAAACTCCATCTCTTCGTAGGCCAGGAGCACCCGCTCCTTGAGCCCCTCCAGGAGATGGAGCGCCAACTTATCGATCTCCGACATCTGTTCCAGAGGGACGGAGTCCGTGGTCGGGTCGAAGTCGCTGATGTTCCCCAGGATGTAGCGGCAGGTGTTCCTGATCCGGCGGTACGCCTCGGCAACCCGGGTCAGGATCTCCTGGGAGATCCGGTTGTCGTCCCGATAATCCTGGGCCGCCACCCAGAGACGGAGGACATCACCGCCGAATTTCTTGATAACATCCTCCGGGGCCACCACATTCCCCAGGGACTTGCTCATCTTGCGTCCCTGACCGTCCAGGACAAAGCCGTGGGTCAGGACACTTCGGTAGGGGGCCACCCCCCTGCTTCCCACGCTCTCCAGAAGTGACGAATGAAACCACCCCCGGTGCTGATCGCTCCCTTCCAGATAAAGGTCGGCGGGGGAGCTCAGCGCCGGATTCGGTTCCAGTACCGCCGCGTGGGAAACCCCTGAGTCGAACCAGACGTCCAGGATATCCATCTCCTTGGCAAACTCCCGCTTGCCGCAAGAGGGACAGATCGTCCCCTGGGGGAGGAATTTTTCCGCATCCCAGTCGTACCAGATATCGGAACCATGAACCTTGAAGAGGTCGGCCACAAGCTGCATGATCGTCTCGTCGGCCAGGAATTCGCCGCAGGCGGTGCAGGAGAAGACGGTGATGGGGACTCCCCATGACCGTTGCCGGGAGACACACCAGTCGGGGCGGTTTTCGATCATCCCATGGATCCGCTCTTTTCCCCACTTGGGGATCCACTGGACCTGGTCGATGGCTGCCAGCGCCTTCTTCCGCAGGTCGTTACTCTCCATGCTGATGAACCACTGCTCCGTGGCCCGGAAGATGATCGGTTTCTTGCAGCGCCAGCAGTGGGGGTAGGAGTGGTTGACGCTCCCCTGACCCACGAGGGCCTCCACCTCTATCAGTTTGGCAATGACCTCCTTGTTAGCGTCAAAGACGAACTGGCCACCGAAGAACGGGAGGTCGGAGATGTAGCGTCCCCGGTTATCCACCGGGTTGTATATATCCAGGCCGAACTTCAACGCCATCTGGTAATCGTCCTGGCCGTGTCCCGGCGCGGTGTGGACGCAGCCGGTTCCTGCCTCCAGGGTCACATGCTCCCCCAGAAGGATGATGGAGTCCCGGTCGTAGAAGGGATGGCGGCTCTGCTTCCCCTCCAGGACCCCCCCCTTGAAGGTGGCGACGGTCACGGCTTCCAGTCCCACCGCCGCCAGGAATGAGGTTTTCAGCCCGTCGGCGACAATGAGGAGTTCACTCCCCGTGTCCAGCGCCACGTAGTCGAATTCCGGGTGGAGGGAGATGGCCAGGTTGGCCGGGATGGTCCAGGGGGTGGTGGTCCAGACCACCACCGAAACTTTTCTCCCCGCCAAGGCTGGAACCGCGGCGGAGATGTCGTCCTTCAGGAGGAACTTTACGAAGATGGAGGGTGAGGTGTGATCCGCATGCTCTACCTCGGCCTCCGCCAGGGCGGTGACGCAGGAAGAGCACCAGTGAACCGGCTTTTTCCCCCGGTAGAGACCGCCGTTGCCGGCGAATCGAGCCAGTTCGGCGGCGGTGATCCCTTCGTATTCGTAGTTCATGGTCAGGTACGGTTTATCCCACTCCCCCAGGATTCCCAACCGCTGGAACTCAGCTCCCTGGATGGCGACGAATTTGGCGGCGTATTCCCGGCAGAGCCCGCGCATCTCCAGCTTGGTGATCTCATGTTTCTTTGAGCCAAGGTTCTTTTCCACCTGGAGTTCTATGGGGAGGCCATGGCAATCCCAGCCGGGGACATAGGGAGCTTGAAAGCCGCTCATCCGCTTGGACTTGAGAACCACATCCTTGAGGATCTTGTTGAGGGCGTGGCCGATATGGATATGGCCGTTGGCGTAGGGGGGGCCGTCATGGAGAATGTATTTGGGTTTACCTTCGCCTGCCTGCATGGTTTGGCCATAGAGGTCATCCTTCCGCCACCGGGCGATGATCTCCGGTTCCCGTTGATACAGGTTGGCCTTCATGGGGAAATCTGTGTTCGGGAGATTAAGGGTATCCTTGTAATCCATGGCTGGCGGCTCCGCAGGGGGATGGGGCTCCCCGAAAATGATTTTTCATGCTGCTCAAACCCTTTTTTTTACAGGGAACCTCTTGAAAAGTCAACGAGAAAGGAAAAGCAATCCCAGGCGGACTCTCCGCCGCGGATGCTGGAAAAGCCCCCTCCCCGGTGAAGGGGAGAGGGCTTTTGCGCAGTACCTCGAAAACGGTGAACCGATCAGCGCGATTTCCACTGGAACTGATGTGGCCAGTTGGCGGTAGCGGCCGCGTTCTGGTAACCGGTGTGGCAGACGTTGCATGCGGAATGAGATGAACCGCCATGCTCGCTGGAGAAGCCGGATGCGGAACCGCCGCCTCGCGAGGTATTATGGCAGATTCGGCAGTCCCCCAGGGGCATGGCTTTCCCCTGATATTGCAGGGATTGATAATTATCCGTCACCTGGTTGGAAGGAACCATGGCATGGGGACTGCCGTGACAGGCGGAACAGTAGAGCCCGCCATGACCGCTGGTGTTACGGTAGAGCGTTGTCCCCGTATCCACCTGGGCTACCCCCGCGCCGGTGGCGCCGGTGATATGGCAGTTGACACACTTGGGCTCGCTGGCCCAGGGGACGCGGGCGCCCGAGGCTACAGTTGATGCCACCGTCGACATGTCGCCATGGCAGGCCGTGCAGTTTCCGTCGGGGGCCGTATGCTTCGTGCTCCGGGTGCACTGAGTAACGGCGCCGGGGTGACAGTCATAACAGTTGGGCGGAGTGGCGAGTTTGCCGTGGAACCCGTGGATAGCCTCGGAGAGGTATTTGATGCCCGGCTGAAGCGGCATCTTCAGCGCCGGACTCCCGTGGCAAGACGAACAGAGCACCGGCTTGGAGAAGAGGAGTGTCGTGTTCTGACTGGCGTCGTGTTTGGCAAGAACGTCATTAAGAACCACCGACGGATTGGATGAGTTGCCGTGGCACTTGCCGCAGTTTATCTCGTCAGAGGTGGGGACGGTGGCGCGGGTCTGAGCCAGAGTGGCGTTGGTGGCGCTGTCCTTCACGGTAATCTCGATCATCTGGTAAGGGGTCCAGGTTCCGCCGTCATTCACCGGCGTTGCAGGAATGCCGCTGGCGACAAAATGATCGCTCTTGGCCAGCATATTGCCGGTCAGCCCGTTGGAAATCGTCGGGTCATCCAGATTCAGGCCGAAATCCAGGGTCGGAGTCCCCCCGAACAGCGACGAGGCGTACTGCCAGAACTGGGTGTAGAGATTTTTCTGCGACGTCGTATTGTTGATGAGCCGGTACGACAACGTCACCCCGGTAGTAACAAGCGTGGGCTTGTTCCCCCGTTTGATGACCTGAGCCTGGACGGTGTTGTAGGGAGGAAGGATGACCGCCGTGTCGTAGCTGGGGTTGAGGCAGTGCATCCCCAAGTCGTTCCAGGCCAGCACCACGTAGGGAGCGGCCGCCGTCTTGCTCAGTCCGCTTCCCGCCGGCGGGGTGGTCTCCACAGTGGGGAGAGGCGTAATGACCGGCGGGACGATGGGGGCGTTACTCGGCCCGGAGGAAGTGATCAGCGCGACGATCGTCCCCGAGGGGACAGTGCTCCCGGCCGACTGGCTCTGGCCGATGACGACGCCGGCGGCGACCGTACTTTCCTGCACAGCAATGGCGCCCACGTTCAGCCCGGCCGTTGTCAGCGCCGCCGTGGCGGCGCTCTCCGTCTGGCCGATGACCTTGGGCACCGTAATCGTGCTGCCGAGAACCCCCAGGGAAACAACGAGATCCACGGTGGAACCGGAGTTGGCGGATATCCCGGCGGCCGGGGTCTGGCTGATGATTGAACCGGTGGGGACGGTGGCGCTCTGCTGTGCGGTGATGTTGCCGATTGCAAATCCCGCAGCCTCAAGGGTAGTTCGGGCGGCGGCCAGCGCCAGGCCCACCCCGTTGGGGACGGCAAGCACTCCCGTGATGGTGAAGGCAAGCGATCTTGTCGTGGTGATGGCCGGCGTGGACGAATCGGTCGCCTGGAAGGTAACGCCGACGGCGTTGGCGGCGGCGGTGGGGATACCGGTGATGACTCCGGCGCCGGCAAGGGTCAGTCCGGCGGGAAGTGCGCCGGCGGTCACGGTCCACGTGTAGGGCGTCGTCCCTCCGGTGGCGGTCAGCGCTTGATTGTAACTGGCGCCGATGGTCCCGGCTGCAAGGGTCGCCGTGGTGATGGTGATCGGCACGGTAGTGACCGTCAGGGACAGCGCCTTGGTGATTGTGACGGCGGGCGACGAGGCGTCGGTTACTTGAAACGTGATGCCGGCGGCGTTAACCGCGCCCGTGGGGACGCCGCTGATGACTCCGGCGTTGGTGAGGGTCAGTCCGGCGGGGAGAGTCCCGGCGGTAACGACCCACGTATAGGGCGCCGTCCCGCCGTTGGCGATCAGAGTCTGGCTGTAACTTGCGCCGACACTCCCGGAGGCGAGGGTCGCCGTGGTGAAGGTCAGCGGCGCGTTGTTGACCGTCAGACTCAGCGCCTTGGCGACGGTAACGGCCGAGAAATCGGTCGCCTGAAAGGTAACGATGATGGCGTTAGCGGCGGTCGTGGGGGCGCCGCTAATGACTCCGGCGCTGTTCAGGGTCAGACCTGCCGGGAGTGTTCCTGCCGCCACTCCCCACGTATACGGCGCCGTCCCGCCGCCGGCGGCCAGGGTCTGGCTGTAATTCATCCCCACGGTTCCGGCGACAAGGGTAGCCGTGGTGATGGTCAGCGGATTCGGCGTGACGATGTCCGTCGTATATGCCTCGATCTCCACGATCCGGCTCGACTCTTCCGCGGCCTCAAGCACCACCACCCGGATCGCATCCGTCGTCACCGGCGGGAAGCTGAACTTACGCCAGACAAGATTGTTATCGTTAACACTCCCGCCATTCACCGTAACCCACCCCGACTCGGAGCGGTACTGAACATTGAACCTGGTGTTGCCGAAATCGCCGAACGTCATGCTCGCCGTCGGCTCTTCCGGGTGAGTGATGTTGTCCTGAACGGTATAGACGTCGATTTCGGAGATACTTTTCCGGCCATTGAAGGCCACCTGCACCCAGTCGGGGTATTTATTCGAGGTGCCGTCGACCCAGACGCCGCCTGCGCCGTAATCAAGGCCGATGTGCTCGCCGTTGTTGACGCCCGTCGCGGGATAGCTGCTGCTCTTGATGGAGGAGGCCGTCGCCACCCCGCCATTGGCGGCCAGCGCCACGTTGTTTCGGATGCTCACCGCCCCATTGACGATGATGCTGAGCTGTTTCGTGGTGGAGAGGGGGGGCGACGAAGCGTCGACCACCTGGAAGGTGATGTCCGTCGTTCCGGCGACGGTGGGGCTTCCGCTGAGGAGTCCGGCGCTGCTGATGGTCATTCCTGCAGGAAGCGTCCCGGCGGATATACTCCAACTGTACGGTTTAATTCCGCCGGCCGCCACCAGAGTCTGGCTGTAAGTCGCTGCGACATTCCCGGCGGCCAGACTTGAAGTCGAGATGGCAAGCGGGATCGTGGCGCCGCCACCTAGGGAATACGCCTCAAGTTCGACGATCCGGCTCCGTTTACCCGCGGCGGCATTTATCACGACTCGAACTGCGTCCGTTGTCACCGCCGGAAAGGAGAACTTGCGCCAGACCAGGTTGTTGTCGGTGACGTTGCCCCCATCAACGGTGATCCAATTCACCCCTGAACGGTACTGGACGGAAAACTTGGTGTTGCCGAACTCTTCAAAGGTCATGGTCTCCGTTGGTTCCACCGGATTTTCCCTGTCGTCCTGGACGGTATAGAGGTCGATTTCCGAGATACTCTTCTGGCCATTGAAGGTGACCTGCAACCAGTCCGGGTAGGCGTTTTCGGTGGCATCCACCCAGACCCCCCCATTTCCGTACTGGAGGCCGATATGATCGCCGTCGTTTGCTCCGGATGCGGGATAGTCGCTGTTGCGGGTGGACGAAGCTGACGCCACCCCGCCATTGGCCTGCAGCGCCACGTTGGTCCGGGTGATGATCGCCGCATTAATGACGATGCTCAGCTGTTTCGTTGTGAAGCCGGCAGGGAGTGAGAAATCCGCCACCTGGAAGGTGATATTCGTCGTGCCGGCGGCGGTGGGGACGCCGCTGATGACACCGGCGCTGCTGAGGATCAGCCCGGCCGGGAGGGTTCCCGTCATGCTCCAGTTACAGGGATTGATTCCGCCGCTGGAGGCCAGGCTCTGGCTGTAGCTCGCGCCCACCGTACCGGCGGCAAGGGAAGCCGTGGTGATGGCCAGTGGCGCTGGGTTAATTGTCAGGGAGAAAACCGTGGCGGCGGCCACCGGAATCCCGGCGCTGTCGGTAACAGTAATAGTGATGTTGGTCGTTCCGGCGGCGGAGGGGGTGCCGCTGATGACGCCGGAACTGCCGAGAGCCAGTCCGGTGGGAAGGGTTCCGGTCACTGACCAACCGTAGGGAGAAATCCCACCGGTAGCGGTTAGAGTCTGGTTGTAACTCGCGCCGACGGTGCCGGATGCAAGGGACCCCGTGGTGATGTTCAGCGGCGCCGGGTTGATGGTCAGGGATAACGTCGTAGTGGCGGAGACCGGAGTTCCGGCGCTATCGGTGGCCCTGAAGGTTATGGTGGCGGTTCCGGGGTTCGAGGGGACGCCGCTGATGACGCCGGCGTTGAGGCTCAGTCCGGCCGGGAGGCTTCCGACCAGTGACCAGCTGTAGGGGGCGACACCGCCCGTCGCGGCCAGGGTCTGGCTATAACCGGCGCCGACGGTCCCTGCCGGCAGTGAAACAGTGGTGATGGCCAGCGGCGGCGGGTTGATGGTCAGCGACAGAACCTTGGAGACGACCGTCGGGGGCACGGCGCTGTCGGTGGCATTGAGGGTGAGGCTGGTGATGCCGGCGGCGGTGGGGGTTCCACTGATGACGCTACCGCTAAGGGTCAACCCCGCCGGGAGGCTCCCGGTCACGCTCCAGATGTAGGGAGAATAACCGCCTGTCGCGGCCAGGGATTGACTGTAAGCCGCGCCCACGGTCCCGGTTGTCAGGGAAGCCGTGGTGATGGCCAGCGGCGGCGGATTCACGGTCAGGCTAACACTCTTGGTGACGACCACCGGCGGAACGTCGCTGTCGGTGAGTTGAAGGGTGAAAGTTGTTGCGCCGATTGTCGTGGGGGTTCCGCTGATAGTTCCGGAGTTGAGGCTCAATCCGGCGGGAAGAGTTCCGACGGCGGACCAGACGTACGGTGAGACACCGCCTGTGCCAGTCAGGTTCTGACCGTAACTCATGCCAACGGTCCCGGTAGTAAGGGCCGCCGTGGTGATGGTGAGAGGCGCCGGTTTAACGGTCAGGGTGAGCGCCTTGGTGGCAACCCCCTTGGGGCTGGAAGAGTCGGAGACCCTGAAGGTCATGTTGGCTGTGCCGGCGACTGTAGGGATTCCGCTGATACCCCCCGCCCCGCTGATGACCAGTCCTGCTGGAAGTCTACCTGTGATCGGAACCCACGAGTAGTTCGGCTTCCCGCCGGTGGCTGCCAACGTCTGACTATAACTTGTGCCGACCATAGCGTTGGCCAGGGTCGGCGTGGTGATAGTGAGTGGTGGCGGATTGATTGTCAGTGAAAGGATCTTGGTAACGGCTATAAGAGCAGCATCGGTTGCCTTCAAAGTGATGCTGCTAACACCAGCAGTAGTAGGAGTTCCGCTGATGACCCCCGCGCTGCTAAGAGAAAGACCGGCCGGAAGAGTTCCGGAAGCCACTGACCACGTGTACGGAGAGGCGCCGCTTATGGCGGTCAGGGATTGATTGTAAGCCACGCCAACAGCACCGGCAGTCAGTGAATCCGAAATGATAGTGATAGAAACCGGAGGGGGGATAATAGTAAGGGCAATCGATTTATAGACAGTCATTTTGGGAATAGAGGTATCAATCAACTTAACAGTGACGTTGGTGGTGCCAGCGACGGATGGTGTCCCGCTGATGACGCCCGCGCTGCTGAGGCTCAGCCCTGTGGGGAGACTACCGGAAGGCGCCGACCATGTGTAACGGGGTGTCCCGCCCAACTGCGTAAGAGTCTGATTGTACCCGGAGCCAACGATCCCGTTGGGCAGGGTATCCGTGGTGATGACAAGACCAACGGGGTATGTTGTTAAGGAGAGAGTCTTGGAGACGGTGCCCTTGGGAATAGAGGTGTCAGTAACCTTGATGGTGATACTGCTGGCAATAACGGCGGCGGTTGGAGTTCCACTGATGATCCCCGTGCTGCTGAGGCTCAATCCGGCAGGGAGTGTCCCTGCTGAAATTACCCACATGTAACGGGGCGTTCCGCCTGAAACAGTCAGAGTCTGGCTGTAGGCCTTGTTGACCATCCCGGCTACCAGGGTATCCGTGGTGATGGTAAGCGCTGCAGCGGTAGCCAAGGCAGGCAAAACTAAAACCACCAGAAACACCATAATTCGGGTTAGCAGGGCAGTGGGTTTCATTGTTCAGCTCCTTTAATGGGTCCGTTGATGGTGGATTTTGACGAAAATTGCTATTATTTGTTACAGCTACTTAGCCTTAGATTGAAGGTATATTAATCATTCATTTTCTTCCGCGCAAAGCCTACGGCTCCGAGAGCAATCATCAGGAGGATATAGGTGGAAGGCTCTGGGGTGCCAACCGCTGCCACCCCGGTTAATGCGTATGGCATGTTAACAAGGGGTGAAGCTGTCGACGACAAGGAACCGTTGGGACTAATCGTGTAAAGCAAGTTTGTGTAGGGATCGAGGGGCGGGGGGGTACCAACGAAACCAATGGGGCCACTTCCTGTAATTCCGTAAAGATTCGTGCCGTCCGAAGCGAGGACCATGTCGAAAAACGCAATATCGGCAACCGAATTAGTAGTCGCTCCAGCATAACTGATGGTGTTAAAAAACCCCGCGTCAGCGCTTGTAAGATCACCTATCGCCCCATAAAGGGCATCATTATGGATGGCCAATCGACCTGCGAAATTACCATAATAATTAGCAGAATAGCCTGTTGTGCCGGCAAGTTCGCTCCACGCTCCCAATGAGTCAATACTGCCGAATGAATTTGTAGTGTACTCGTAAGCGTAGATCTTTTGATCCAGTGACCTATAAGCCATGCCGTAAGGGGTGAAAGGTCCATTCTTTTCAGTAAAATTAGTGATGGTTTTTCCATCGGAGATTGAACCATTTGTGCTAATCGTTTTCAAACCGACACCGTTCTCATAAATATAAAATGAGCCGTTACCTTGACTCGCTAGATTGCTGTACATTGTCGTTCCGAGAGACTTTATAACCTGGTATTGCTTGGTTACAGTGTCGACGCTGCCGAACTCGTAATTATTTGACACATCATATCCTACCGTATAGAGAGTTGATGCCTGAGCCGTAAACGAGAGAGTTACGGTGAGTATCGTCAATATAATAATTGACATAATTCTATTCTTCATTTATTCCTCCGTGATGGACTAACAACGTAATGCTGAAACTTAAATATCTTTATTATCTGAAAAAACAGAAGATCAAGGAAGTGCGGTAGTGGCTGCTCCGGTGAATGCGTCTGGCACAGTCCCGTTGAGGTTCACAGCCCCTGTCATGGAACCGCTAACAGGATCAATGCTGTAGATCGTGCTTGGGCCACTGATTCCGCTTTTGGTAATGCCGTAGAGATTCGTACCGTCCGAGGCGAGGACCATGTCAAAGAAAGCGATATCAGTTTTTAACAAGTTAGTGTTCGTTCCCGTAGGACTAAAAGTATTCAAAAATCCCGTATCAACTGAAGTTACATCACCTAAAGTCCCATAAAGAACACCATTATGAATGGCAATGCGGCCCGCAAAATTACCATAATAATTAGGAGTATAGGCAGACATTATGCCAAGAGAGACCCATAATCCTGTTAAGATATCGATGCTGCCATACGAATTAGTAGTATACTCATAAGTGTAAATTTTTTGTTCCAGTGAGCGATAAGCCATACCATAGGGTGTGAAAATTGTTACTACGGGAAAACCAGTTACAGGCGTAGCCGACCCAATGGAAAGTATACCGTTCGTATCAATAGTTCTCAGACCGGCACCGTTTTCATAAATATAAAACGAGCCGTTCCCTTGGCTAGCAAGGTTACTGTACATCGTAGCACCAAGAGTTTTTATCGTGAGATATGTCCCGGTTCCTGTGTCGATGCTACCGAATTCGTAATTACCCGTGGCATTGACCCCCACGGTATAAAGATTCGATGCCTGGGCCGAGATGGCAAGGGTCACGGTGAGCAAAGCCTGGGCGATGGTGGATACGATTCGTTTCTTCATTACTTCCTCCTGAGTGGACCTGCTACATTTTTAATGACTCGGACGCTTCGTTTTTAAAGCAAAAATCGCATCAAAGTGTTGCTAATTATTAACATGACAGATGTCGGATAGTTACGATTATGTTCGCTCTACTTGTATACTAGGAGTGTAGGCATTTAACACAAACGCGTGCATTTTGCGAGTAAATAATCGGCGCAAATAAACTTTCCCCATTTTAATCTATTAAACGACCTCACTTCTCCCTACCGTCGCTTCAGCAGCTCCCGCGCCTGGGCCGCGCCATCAAAATTACCGGCGATCTTGAGCGCCATCTCCAGCTCCCGTTTACCGGCGTCCCGGTTCCCCCCCTTGAGAAGCGCCGCCCCCAGGTGATAATGGTGCACCGGATTCCCCGACGCTCCCCGTACCCCCTGTTTCAGGAGCGGCAGTGCGGCCCCGATTTTCCCCTGGCGGAAAAATGTCCATCCCAGCGTATCGGCCACGACAGGGTCCTTGGGATGTTTGGCGTAGAGCCGCGCCGCCAGGGCCGCGGAGCGCTCCATGTCGAAACCATGTTCCGCGTTAAGGTTGGCGATGTTGTTCATGGCCCGCTCATGATCCGGCGCCCGCTTCAGCGCCTCTTCGTACTCCTTCATGGCCGCCAGGTACTCCCCCCGCCGCATCCGGAGGTCTCCCAGGATGAGATACGGCTCCGGCGAGTTGGAACTTTGGGCCAACGTCCTCAGCACCCCTTCGGCCTGGGAGAAACGCCCCAGGGCATCCAGCGCCTCCACCTGAAGATAGACCAGCGGCTCATCCTGGGGATTTTGCTTCACTCCTGCCTCGGCGGCTTGGAGCGCTTCACCGAAGGCGCGCAACCGGAGCAGAAGGGCGATGAGCTGCCGCCGGAGCTCCGGCGCCGGAAACTCCGCGCCGATTATTTCTCGGCACTGCTCCAACGCCAACTCCCGCTTGCCGCCGGCGCCGTAGAGCTGCGCCAGCAACAGGCGGGGTTCCGGCGACTTTGGTGAGAGAATCAGAGCCTGTCGAGCTTCAGTTGTCGCGGCTTCAGGTTCCCTCATTTCCAGACTGAGCCGGGCAAGTTCCAGATGGGGGCCATACTGTTTCGGGTCAACCCGAAGCGCCTCCCGGTAAGCAGCCTGCGCTTCCGTCCGGTTGCCCAGCTGCCAGGATGAACGGGCCAGCAGTAATTGGGCTTCAAAATCCGCCGGATTCTTCTGGAGCGCGTTTCTTAGTTCCAGGATCGCTTCCCGAAATTTCTTCTGGCCGTAGTACTGCCGGGCGCCGGCCAGATAACCGGAGGTCTCTCCCGTCCGTTGCCACAGGTTGTAATGGTGAACGACGTAGGTTCCCCCCAGGGCGAGTCCAGATATCATCCCTACAACCGCGAACTTCCTGGCGCTTTTCCTGATCCACCATCGGTAGAACCGGACGCCGGCGGCTTCGGCGCCCGCCTTATCTTTGTAGTAGTGCCAAGCCAGGAAGAGATCCAGGAGCACGAAGGAGGCTGCGGCGACTGTCCCACCCAACGCCCACTGGACCCTGCGGGAAAGGTGTATCCGGTCCCAGAACTCCGGGATAATCAGGCCGTACTCCTGCAGCCGGAGGGCCAGCGTGATGATGAGCGCGATCCCCCCCACCATGGCGAGCTTGATCTTCCCCCTGGCGACCCACCACCGGAGAAAAAGCCAGTTGTCGACATTCCGGCTCCGGCGTGAGCGGTAATGGAACCTGGCCAGATTCAGATCCAAGGCCAGGAATCCGGCAAGCGCCGCCATGAGCAGTAACCAGAACATGAAAGTAGTCATGAACCTTCCCGGGCGTTAAATCGTTGTCAGTTAACCGGTGAACCGGCGGCAGCTTCAGGTAAAGGGGGGGCTATAGAGCAGGGATAACGTCGCGCTTCCCTCCGTAAAACTTCAGGAGTCCGTAAAACAAAGGCTAAAACGTCTCGAACCGGCTCTCCAGGTCGTCATGAGCAGTCATTACCAGGTCATGGCCACCGGCTTTGGGGGGCGGAGCCTTGGGCTTGACGTAGCTTATGCTCTTTTTGACCGGCGCCGAAGGCAGAGCCTTGACTCCCCGGACGATCCCCCGGGAAGAAAGTGAAGCCACGGCATTGCCGATCCTGAAGAAAGCCACTACTCCCTGGAGCTGTTCGGCTTGGGAGGAGAGCTCCCCGGCGGTGGAGGCCATCTCCTGGGCGGCGGAGGCGTTCTGCTGAATCACCTGGTCCAACCGCTGAATCGCCTTGTTAATCTGTCCGGCGCCGGAATCCTGCTCCCTGCTGGAGGCGTTGATCTCCTGCACCAATTCCGAGGTCTTCCGGATGTGGGGGAGCATTCGGGTCAGCATGGTTCCGGCTCGCTCCGCCACCTCCACGCTGGAGGCGGAGAGCCCGGAGATCTCTTGGGCCGCCTGCTGACTCCGTTCGGCCAGCTTGCGCACCTCTGATGCCACCACGGCGAATCCCTTGCCGTGCTCTCCGGCCCGGGCCGCCTCGATGGCGGCGTTCAAGGCCAACATATTGGTCTGTCGCGCGATCTCTTCCACGATGGTGATCTTACCGGCAATCTCCCGCATGGCGGCGACGGTCTCGGTCACGGCCGTCCCGCCACTCTTGGCGTCATCGGCGGACTTGACGGCGATCTTCTCCGTCTGCTGAGCGTTGTCGGCGCTGTGACGGATATTGGCGGTCATCTCCTCCATGGAAGAGGAGGCCTCCTGGGCGGCGGCGGCCTGCGCCGACGCCCCCTGGGAAAGGTTCTCCGCCCCGAAACTCATCTCCCGCGAGCCGGCGGCGACGTTGTCGGCCGCGGACTTGACATCGCGAGCAACGGAGCTGAGTTTTTGAACCATGGCGATGAGGGCTTGCATCAACTCGTCGTTGCCCGAGCGCTCTTTCAACTCCACCATGAGGTTCCCTTGGGAGATTTCCCGGGCGCCGGTGGTGACCCGGTGGAGCGCCTGGATGAGAACGTTGAGGTTGTTTTTGATCTCGTTGAAGTCGCCATGATAGGTGGCGGCGATAACCGGCGGCATATCCCCCTTGGAGATCCGTTCCACGTAATCGGCGGCCATGTTCAGCGGAACGATGACGGCGTCCAGGGTATTGTTAAACCCTGTCACTATCTTTCGAAAATCCCCCTGATGCCGGGAGGTATCGGCCCGGTTGGCCAGTTTCCCCTCCACGGCGGTGGTCGCCAGGGTATCGGCATCGACAATGAGGAGGTTAATGGCGTCGATGCAGGTATTGAGGTTGTTTTTGATGGTGTTGAACTCCCCCTGGTAGGCAGCGGTAATCCTGGGAGGAATGTCTCCCCGGGCGATCCTCTCCATATGTTCGGCGGCCATGTTCAGAGGGGTGATGACGGCATCCAGGGTATCATTGAAGCCAACCATGATTTTCCTGAAATCCCCTTGATGCCGGGAGGGGTCGACCCGGTTGGCCAGTTTCCCTTGCACGGCGGTCCGCGCCAGGGTATCGGCGTCGGAGACGAGGAGGTTGACGGCGTCAATGCAGGTGTTGAGGCTGTTTTTGACGGTATTGAAGTCGCCGTTATAGGTATCGGTGATCTTTAGTGGAATCTCCCCCCGGGCGATCCTGTCCATATGCCCCGCCGCCATGTTCAGGGGGGTGACGACCGCGTCAAGAGTCTCATTGACTCCGGTGATGATTTTTCGGAACTCTCCCTGATGGCGGGTGACGTCAGCCCGGATGGCCAACTTGCCTGCCAGCGCGGCGGCCGCAAGGGTGTCGGTATCGGCGACAAGGGTGTTCATGGCGGCGAAGCTTCTGTTGAACGACTCCTTCAGCTTGTTATAGTCCCCCCTATACTCACGGGTGATCTGCCGGCCGATTATTCCGTTACTCAGATTTTCGAGATGTTCAATGGACCATTGTAACGGGCCGACCATGTTCCGCATGGTCCCGTTCACCCCTTCAATGACCTTCCGGAAATCCCCCTGATGCTTGGCTGCGTCTGCTCGGCATTCCAGCCGTCCCTCTTCAGCGGCCAGTGCAAGCATGTTCGCATCGGTGATGAGTGCGTTAACGTTGTCGATGCAGCTGTTGAGATTGAGTTTGATGGCGTTGAAGTCGCCGTTATACCGAGCAGTGATCTTTTCCGGAATATCTCCCTTGGAGATCCGATCCATATACTCCGCCGCTCTATTCAGAGGGCCGATAACGGCATCAAGCGTGTCATTGAAGCCGACGACAATCGTCCTGAAGGCTCCCTGGTGTCGAGAGTCGTCGGCACGGTTCGCCAGTTTCCCTGCCACGGCGGTTGTCGCCAGGATGCCGACGTCGGTGATGAGAAGGTCGATATTGTTGATGCAGTTATTGAGATTCAGCTTGATCCCGTTGAAGTCGCCATGGTAGTCATCGGTAATGAGGGGGGGGATATCTCCCTTGGAAATCCGGTCCATATACTCCGCCGCTCGATTCAGAGGGCCGATGACGGCGTCCAGGGTGTCGTTGAAGCCGACCACGATCTTGCGAAAGTCTCCCTGGTGCCGGGATGCGTCGACCCTGTTGGCCAGCTTCCCTTCCACGGCGGTCCGCGCCAAGGTATCGGCATCGGTGATCAGAAGGTTGATGTTACCGATGCAGTTGTTCAGATTCTGCTTGATCTCGTTGAAGTCGCCATTGTAGTTATCGGTAATGGGGTGGGGAATATCTCCCTTGGAGATCCGGTCCACATATTCCGCAGCCATATTCAGAGGGCCGATGACTGCGTCCATGGTGTCATTAATCCCCGACACAATCTTGCGAAAATCTCCCTGGTGCCGGGTGGCGTTGGCCCGAGTGGCCAACCGGCCGGCCAAGGCGGCTTGAACCAGGGTGTCGGTATCACTGATGAGGTTCGAGATATTGTCCACGCAGTTATTCAGGTTTATTTTAAGCTCATTGAAATCGCCATGATAACTGTCGGTTATCTTCGGAGGGATATCCCCATGGGCAATCCTGTCAACATACGTGGCGGCCATGGAAAGAGGTCCGATGACCGCGTCCATGGTCTCGTTGACGCCGATCACAATCTTTTGGAAGTCCCCCTCATGCCGGGAAGCGTCGGCGCGGGTTGCAAGCTTGCCGGCTATGGCGGCATGGGAAAGCATGCCGGTGTCGGAAATCAGCGCCTTGATCGCCTCCACCATCCTGCTCATTGAGGAGATGATGCTTGTAGTATCACCCGCTACCAACGGGATATCCCTGGAAAGATCACCGGCTCCCACCAGCATCGCTATCTCGTTAACCTCCTGTGGGTCCGCGCCAAGCTGTCGCAGTAAAGAGCGAAACAGAACAATGAGTCCTGTTGCAATAAGCGCCAGCAATGCCGCAAGAGCGGAGAGCGTAATTAACATGGTACGGCTGTTGTACTCTTCCAACCTTGTGCGTTCGGACTTCATATCCTTTCTTACACGGACTTTCAGTGTAACGATCTGATCCTTGACCTTGCGCCAGACCGGCGTCCCCTGCTTGATAAGCAGTTGCACCGCCTGGTCGGTTTCGTCCAAGCGAATAAGTTCGATAGTCTTGTTCTTGATGGTTGTCAGTTTTTCCCAGTCGGAGGCAATGCCGGTCAGAATCGGACTATATTCGGCAAGGGTTCTCGATGTGTCGCCGGCGGCTTTCGAGACCTCTTCGTAATCCTTAAGGGCCTTGGTGTAGTTGTTAAAGGCCTTTTCGTCGGAGGGATTGAGGATGACATTTCGGACAGCCTGTTCGGTCTGCAGGCCCGTCGAATACATCTGCTCGGTCAGCATTGCCATCTTTTCGTACTGTTCCACGTAAGTGGCCAGCCTCTGCTTGCTGCCAAGCATCCCCCACACGGTAATGACGCCGGCGGTAACGGTCAACAGAGTGACGAAAGTTCCCAACAGAATGAATTTTTTCGAAAGGGTCAGCTCTGCTTCCATAATAGCTTTCTCCTGGACAATGATAATGCAGGGAGTTTTATTAAGCCTGTTCTTCTGAAAGCTGAAAATATAATAAAAACAGTGATATATGCTTTAAATTGTGCTACAGTATTGACCTAATCTGCCTTAGTTATGTCATAATACTGGAGTCAATTATGCATGAAAAAGAAATACGTAGGTTA
>CAIYUY010000362.1 GCA_903929485.1 uncultured Desulfuromonadales bacterium | reverse complement strand
CGCCTCCCTTCATGATGAAGTCTGTAGCACACCAAAGAGGAAACTTATAAACTTATGTGCGTCCCCCTCTAATGTGCGTCCCCCTCTAATGCATACTTTTTAGCTGCAGCCTCCACGTTGTTCTCTGCTACGAACTTTAAGATCTCCTTCTTGACGGCATAGGAATACCTCCTGCCTCGTGTCGGGCAAGCCTTCTTCCCACCGCCATCTTCCACCACGACTTCAGCTGCTGGTACCATTGTCAGTCTCCTCTCAATAGGTCCTAGTTGAGGAGAGGAACTGAGGCTCTCTGGTGTCTCTCTTGTCAGTAATTCTCCGTCAGTTGATGATAGAGAATTATAGTCTGCGACATCTAATAGCAAGCTGTGGTTGAACCTTCACGATCAAAGACGATGACAAACCGATGGAGTTGCGGATCGAGGTCAAGTTCCGCTACGGTTGGTTGTCCGGGAACAGTGCGGAGCAGTTCCGGGACGATATCTTTCAGCGGATTTTCGGCTAAACCCGCGGTAACCGCCTTGGAAACAACAAAGAATGGACGTCCCATCGCATCGTTGACCCAGTAGTCGGTGGTGCCGCGCAAACAGAGTCGTTGTCGCGACACAAAACGGCGTGGCAGATTCGCTTTCGCGCCATTATAGACCCGAACATGACCATTAACATAAAGGTAGCCGGCAGCGTCAGGGTCTTGTTCCATCCACGCTACAGCGGACCCCTTTCAATTCCCGCCAACCCTCCCCCCGCTTGTCATCCTGAACGAAGTGAATGATCTGTTTTAAAGCTGAAGCAGATTCTTCGCTATGCTTCGACTACGCTCAGCACAAGTTGCTCAGAATGACAACTTCCGTAACCTTTAGGTTATTATCTTTATTGCGAATCACCTAACGTCTTGGACTCAGTCGTCATAGGATACGGTACCGTAACATGTGACGAGTTTGTTTCGACGGATTCTGCTTCCCACCCCAAACTCTATTCTGATGTTAACAAATATAATCAAATAGTTACGTTAAAGTGAGCCGTATGGTTTTTCCGGCACGTTATCTGCGTTAGCTTAACGGCAGGGAAAGATTCGGCTGGAGAAACTGTATACGTGACCGTAGGAGTCACTCCATGAAGGTTTCATTGGTTTCAAGGAAGATGTTCAACTCCCTTTTCGCACGGGTCACCGGCACTGTCCTGTTTATCGGGATGACCGTCATACCCCCCTTTCATGCGGCAGTCGCCGCTACCGCGCCATCTCTGGGGGGAGCGGAGGGCTTCGCGGTTCTGGCCGGGTCAACGGTGACCTCCACCGGTTCGACAAGCGTGACCGGAGATCTGGGTCTCTACCCGGGGTCGGCGGTCACCGGTTTTCCTCCCGCAACCTACTCGGGGACGAAACATGTGGGTGATGCGGCGGCAATTGCGGCCCAAGGCGCCGCTTCTTCGGCCTATGACACGATTGCCGGTCAAGCGTGTGATTTTAACCTGGACGGTCAGGATCTCGGCGGGATGACGCTGGTTCCGGGCGTTTATTGCCTGCTTTCCGCGCCGGCGCAGTTGACGGGACAAGTCACTCTTAATGCCGGGGGTAACCCCAATGCTGTCTGGCTGTTCCGGATCGGGAGCAGCCTCACGACGGCGGGGAGCTCCTCCGTACGGATGCTCAATGGCGGTCAACCATGCAATGTTTTCTGGCAGGTGGGCAGTTCCGCGACTCTCGGCGCCGGCAGTACGTTTGTCGGCACTCTTCTCGCCATGGAAAGCATTAACCTCACCACCGGCGCAAATCTATCCGGCAGAGCCCTGGCGCGTAACGCCGCCGTGACCCTGGATGCCAATAACATCGCCATTTCCTCCTACGCATACCCCAGCCTCACCGTGATCAAGTCCGTTCAGACCTTCTCCGACCCCGTGAACGACACGATCAATCCCAAAATAATTCCCGGCTCGGTCATGCTTTACACCATGCAGATCGTCAACAGCGGAGCGGGGCTTGTGGACAACAACACGATGGTGGTTACCGACGTTATCCCCGCCAATACGGCCATCTGCGTTGCGAACAGTTGCAGTAACCCGCCGGTTTCTTTTATCTGCAGCAGTGCGCCACCCTGCGGTTTGACCTATGCCTACGGCTCCTCGGTGACCTATTCCAACCAGCCGGGGGGGGGAGCTCCCTATGCTTACACGCCGGCGCCGGACGCCTACGGGTTTGACCCCAAAGTCACGGGTGTTCGCGGTAATCCGTCGGGATGGTTCAGCGGTGTATCGGGCGGTAACAACTCCACGTTCAGCCTGATGTTCAAGGTGAAGGTGAAATGACCATGCGAGTAGGAGTACGGCTATACCCCGGGGGTGCGGGGTGGTGTTCCCTGGAGAGATCCGTCATGTTTGTTGCGACGTTCTTCTGCGGGATCACCCTCTGGGCGACGAATGCCTCCGGCGCGGGAACCTCCGCGGGGACGGTCATCGGCAATAACGCATTGCTTGTCTATACGATGCAGGGGATCGGCCGGATCCTGGAGAGCAACAGAATAACCTTTGTTGTTGACGACAAGGTGTCATTCGTCCTGGTCGCCGGTAACGTTGCCAACGTGGCCATAACCGCCGGCGGCAAGGGGGCCATGACGTATACGCTGACCAATACCGGCAACGCCGCTCACGATTTTACCCTGAGCGCCATGGTTGCGGGGATTCCCACATTGATTCCATCGGCCGGTCCGAGCTTTTATGCCGATGCCGCCGGCGCAACACCGCTTCCCAACGATCGTGCTGCCGGGGGAGTACCCTTCATCGGGAATCTTTCTCCGGATTCAGCCAAAACCTTTCACCTGTTCATCACCGCACCGGTGCAACTTGCCAATGGACAATCGATCGCCTATCTCATCACTGCCGAAGCATACCAGCCCGTCACCCTCGGTCAGGAAAAATCGCCGGTGAAATCGTCCTCAATGGCGGCGGTTCATGCAACCATGGATAAAAATCTTCATCCACTGACCCGGTTCGTGGTCCTGGCCGATGGTCACGGCAATGGTGGAGACGCCGATCGGGACGGCAAATATGCCCTGATCGCCAAGGATGGCGCCGCCACTCTGGGCTTCGTGGCGCTATCGACGGCGGTAAGCGTCGTCAAGACGGCGGTGGTGACGGACACTCTCGGCGGCACCCTTCCCATGACGGGATCGACGATACGCTATACGCTAGGCGTAGCGGCCGATGGCGCGGGGAGCGCACTGGGGGTGGTGGTCACCGATCCGATTCCCCTTGATACGACCTATACGGCGGGGACGCTCACCTTGAACGGAAAGGGACTTTCCGACGCAGCGGACGGCGATGGTGGAGATGTGGGGGGAACCACGCCGGGAGTCGTGACCGTACTCCTGGGGAACATACCGGCTGCTTCACCGGTTCAAACCATCCGGTTTGAGGTGAAAATCAAGTAATCAACCATGAAGGATAGTATCGCAAGAGTGCCGGTACAAGGGGGAGGACGGATGAAAAAAGGAATTTTAGTCATGATGATGGTGCTTTTGATGGCGCCCGCGGTCACGCCGGCGCAGCAGAAGGGTGGGGTTGAGGTCAAATCCTTTGCGGAGGTGGAAGTTGTTCAGAAGGATGAAAAGGGGATGAAGGTGGTGACGCTGGTGGATGCGGCCAAGAATAACGTGCAACCTGGCGACACGGTGATCTTCAGTATCACCTATCTGAATAACGGCGATGAGCCTGCCACCGATGTGGCGATCAAAAACCCCGTTCCCCAGCAGATGCTTTATCTGGACAGAAGCGCCCTGGGAGAGGGGACCCGGATCGATTTCTCCGTCGACAACGGTAAGAGCTATGGCCCCATGGACAAGATCAGGGTCAGGAGCGCCGATGGCAAGGAACGTCCGGCCAGGGGGGCGGATATCACCTTTGTCAGATGGACGCTGGAGAAACCGTTGAGGAAAGGGGGGGCGGGTAAGGTCTCTTTTCGGGCAGTGGTGAAATGAACGGATTAATTACTCGCTGAAACAACATGTTAAAGGAGGAATGTCATGAAAACCACAAAACAGTATTTGTTCCAAACGCTCCTTATTTTAGTAACAGTGGCGCTGGCCGCGCCGCAATGGGTATTGGCCGCGGCAACTCCCCCGGCGAGTAACAACTATACCAAAGCCTGCACCTCGATAACCAATGTCGCCAACATCGAATTCAGTGTGAACGGCGCGGTGCAACCGACAGGGCATTCGGGCGTAAGTTCTTTTATCGTGGGAAACAAGATCAATCTGGTCGTACAGAGTAACGACGCGGCTGATGTCACCGTTCTCCCCGGTTCAACCAATCAACCCTTGAGCTTTCTTCTTTCCAACACCGGTAATGCCAGACAGCAATACATGCTTACCTATTTGTCCCAGAGCAGCGGGGTAGTAAGTCCCACCAGCGGCGTTGCCGACAGCATGGATATGCTCAATCCGGGAGTCGGTTCTATTAATACATCGACTTATACTACCGTTGACGTGAATCCCGATACCAGCATCACGGTGACCATCAACGCGAATGCGCCGGCTGTACCTGCCAACGGCGCCATTGCCGTTTATACGCTTGTGGCCGAAACCCGCAAGGCAGGCTCCGGCGCCGCGGAATCGGGCAACAACTCCACTGGCGCCATAACCGACAGCACCGGTGCGACGTGCAGCGCCGACATTGTCTACGCGAATACCGTGGTGAGCGCGGCGAGTATCGCCGATGGTCTCGTGGCAAGGGATGCCAAGGCCTCCGCCAGGAGCGCCTATAAAACAATGTCCGCGGTACTTTCATTCAGCAAGGCGGCAACGACCCTCTGGGACCCGATCAACGGTAATACTTCACCCAAGGCAATTCCCGGAGCATTGATCCGCTATGTCGTGACGATTGCCAATGCCGCCGGCTCCGCCTCGGCCACCCTGACAACAGTCTCCGATACTCTGGGTGGCTCGATGACGCTTGATCCGGATCTGAGAGTTGCCGCTGCCTGCGGCTCCGCACCCTGCGCGTTGACGGCTCTTGCCGCGGAATCAGTGGTGGGGAGCGGATTCAAGGCGTCGGTTTCCGGCGGCACAAGGGTTGGAACTTCCGGTGGTCTTGTAAACGGCACGCCAAAGTATTTCACCACCGCCAGTGACGCCGATGGGGTTGAGTTTGTGAGCCCCCTCATCACACTTACCGCCGCTACGTTGCTCCCTGTTGATGCAGGTGGCGGAACACCCTATACCGCGGGAGAACTGAAGGCCGGAGAAACGCTGACCCTCACCTTCGATGTCACCGTTAACTAAAATTGTTTCTTCCCGTGTCGCCGGGTGAAGAGCATGATACTGATACAGGATAAACCATCGGTGGCTCCGATGTTCATACGGTTTTTGATCAGTGCACTATTTTTATCACCCCATGTTGCCGGGGTGAATCCGGCCTGGGGCGCCACGGCAGTGGGGACGGTGATCAGTAATACCGCTCTGGTCGCCTACACGGACGGCCCTTCGTCGGGATCTGTGGTCAGAAATTCCAACACGACGACTCATACGGTCGTGGCGTTGCGCACACCGGCCAAAATCGTCTTTTTGAAGTATGCGCCGCAACTGCCGGGGGCAACCATGTTCACTGTCGCGCCCGGCGTCTTCCGGAGCGGCAGCGATCCCTCCGCCCCCTTTTCCCCGATTTCCCCGCCTCTGCCTGTCGGCGCCGGCGCCCCCATTGATCTGACAAAACCGGTGCCGCTGGCTCCCGCCGATCTCTACAACGGTGGAGAGCCGATTTTTATTCAGGTCATTGACCCGGACCAGAACCTTGATCCCGCCAAGTCGGAAACCGTTTTGGTGACCATCAGCAACGATGCAACCGGCGACCTGGAGGTCGTCCGCCTCACTGAAACCGGCCCCGATACCGGCGCGTTCATCGGCTACATCAACTCCACCTCGAATACCGTTTCCCGATCGTACAGCGGAACCCTTGCCATCGCGGTGAAGAGCCGGATCAACGCCGCTTATACGGATATAGCCGACAGCAACGATAGGGCAGTCTGCGCGGCAGTGGTGGATCCCTTCGGCGTCTTCTTCAACAGCTCCACCGGCAAACCTGTCGACGGTGTTGTTGTCACCCTGATGGATACCGCCACCGGCAAGCCGGCGATGATCTTCGGCGACGACGGGATAAGCTCCTTTCCCGCCACAATCACCAGCGGTGGCGCCGCCTCTGATTCCACCGGGAAAAAATACACGTTTTCTCCCGGTGGTTTTCGTTATCCCTTCGTGGCGCCCGGAACGTACCGGTTTCAGGTCACTCCCCCTTCCGGCTATGCGGGGCCTTCCACCGTGACCGATGCGACGCTTCAGAAACTGCCGGGAGCTCCATTCTCCCTGGTTATCGGCTCTCGCCTGGAGCCGTTCAGCATGAATCCGGGCCCCGCCATCCAGATGGATATCCCCCTTGATCCCTCTTCCACTTCACTCTGGTTACAGAAAAGCGCCGGCAAGGATTCAGTGGCGGTGGGTGATTTTCTTTCCTATCAACTGCTGCTGCAGAACCCGGCCGCCGTCGTGACCGCAACCGGGATATCCATTACGGATGAACTCCCACCAGGCTTCCGCTACAAGCAATACTCCACGAAACGTAACGGAGTGGATGCTCCCGATCCCGCCATTTCTCCCGACGGTCGCACCCTGACCTTTCTCCTGGGGGAGCTGGCGCCAAAGAGCGGCGCCACTCTCCGTTACGTGGTGGAGATCGGCGTCGGCGCCCGGCTCGGTATCGCTACCAATCGGGCTTCGGGCCGAAGTTCCGACGGCACGACTTCCAACCAGGCAACCGCGGCTGTGCAGGTCCGGTCCGATTTCATGAATATTCGGAGCTTCATCCTGGGGGAGGTGCTGGCCGGCGCCTGTCATGCTCCGGCAGGGGAGAAACCTGCCGGCGTGGCGGGTATTCGGATCTTTCTGGAAGACGGAACCTATGTGGTGACCGACAGTAACGGCATGTATCATTTCGAAGGGATCAAGCCGGGAAGTCATGTCGTCCAGATGGACCCGGTCAGCATGCCGGAGAAGTATGAAATCCTCTCCTGCACGGAGAATAGCCGCTTTGCCGGAGTCGGCCATTCCCAGTTCGTGGATCTTCAGGGGGGGACCGTCTGGCGCGCCGATTTTCACCTGGGGCTCAAACCGGCGATAACCGGTGAAGCGGCCATGGAGTTGCGTAGTGTGCTGAAAAAACCGGAGGGCGACAGTAGCAGCCGCCATACGGTGGAGTACACCCTGCCCATCCGGATGGGGAACGTGCCGACCCGTAACCTGCGCCTCACGGTCATGCTCCCGGACGGCGTCACCTATGAAGTGGGGACCGGCAGCCTGAACGGCGTTTTGCTGCCGGAACCCACGGAGAGGGAAAACTGTCTGACATACTCATTGGGGGAACTTCCCGTGAACGGCGAGGGGATCGTCCGGTTCAACGTGACGGTGTTGCGTGCGGGGAGTCCCGGAACGTTGACCACAAGGGCGTTTCTCACCTTTGACACCCCCATGAAAAAAAATGAGCGGAGTCGGGTGGCGGACAACATCCTCGGGCGGAACTCCGTTGGGGCGACCGGGCAGATCCCGGATCTTATCATGGTTAATCTGAAAGATAAAAGCGGGGTGGCGGTACCCACGGTAGGACTGCGTACCGGTGAGAAGTGGGTCGATGCCGAAAAGGAAACCGCCGTAGCCGCCGCCAAGGATATGCCTGAATACGGTTCCGCGTGGCTGGATGGGGCAGCTCCCGGGCTGGCATGGCTCTGGCCGCCAAAGGGGTATCATCCCCCGATTCCCAGCGTTAATCTTGCGGTAAAACATGATCCCCGCAACTTGCTCAAGCTATTTCTCAACGGGGCAGAGGTGGACCCCCTGAGTTTTGAAGGTACGCTCAAACGGGAAGTCGCGGCCGTCAGCAGCTGGCGCGGGGTGTCTGTCGCTGACGGCGATAACCTTTTCGAGGCGGTTCAGTACGACGACGCCGGCGCGGAAACGGGGCGATTGAAACAGGTTATTCATTATTCAACTTTACCGGTAACGGCGGAATTCGACTCCGTCAGTTCGAAGCTCATCGCCGATGGCAAGAATCCACCGATTATCGCCGTCCGTCTCACGGACAAGGATGGTCACCCCGCTCGCCAGGGGATTATCGGTGAATTCACTCTCAATCCCCCCTACGTTACGCTGGGGGGGACTGAATCGACTCCGTTCGGAGTCCCGATCCTCACTGCCGGCCGACTCACCTACCGGATCGGCGAAAACGGCATCGCCCTCATCAAGCTTCAACCCACCATGAAGAGCGGAGAGGTGGTTGTCAGACTCAATCTCCTGAGCGGTCAGAAGGAGGTTCGGGGGTGGCTCAAACCGGAATATCGCGATTGGATTCTGGTGGGTCTCGGGGAAGGGACGGTGGGGTACAACGCGGTGGCCGGGAAGATGGAATCCCTCCACGACGCCGGACAGGGCGAGCGTCTTTATGAGGAGGGGCGGCTCGCCTTTTATGCCAAGGGGAGGATCAAGGGGGAGTGGCTTCTCACCATGGCCTACGACTCCGCAAAGGGGAAGGGTGACGTAGCAAACCCCGGGTTGTTCCAGACCATCGATCCCAACAGCTACTACACCCTTTACGGAGACGGCGCCCGGCAGGAGTACGACGCGTCCAGCAGTCGCAAGCTTTACCTGAAGATCGAACGGGATGAATTCTACGCTCTGTTCGGAGACTTTAACACCGGGCTCACGCTCACCGAACTTTCACGCTACAACCGGACGCTCAACGGTTTCAAGTCCGAGTACCAGGGAAAGATGCTCGAATTCAACCTGTTCGGCGCCGAGACCGGCCAGATTTTCGTTAAGGACGAACTGCGGGGAGACGGCACCTCCGGACTTTACCGACTGTCGCGCGGCAACATGGTTCTCAATTCGGAAAAGGTCACCCTGGAGACCAGGGATCGGTTCCACAGCGAGATCGTGGTTTCTCGTCGCATGCTTAACCGGTTCATGGATTACAGTATCTCACCGGACGTGGGGACTCTTTTCTTTAAGGAACCGATCCGGAGCCGGGACGACATTTTTAATCCCGTCTATATCGTGGTTGAGTACGAGGTCCTCAACTGCGGCGGAGAGTCACTGACCTATGGAGGGAGGGGCGGTTTGAAGCTGCTGGACGGCGCCCTGCGCACCGGTTTCACCTTGCTTCACGAGGGGCAGGGAACCGACGGGGGAGATCTGTACGGTTTCGACGCTGCCTATGCCCTCGGACCACGCACCAGCCTCAAGGTCGAGGCGGCCCATAGCGATACCCAATCGGGCGCAACCACGAAGGGGGGAAATGCCTATCTGGCCGAGTTGCACCATGATTCACCCGAGCTTCAGTCGAAGCTCTATTTCCGGGAGCAGGACGAGGGGTTCGGACTCGGCCAGCAGAGTGGGAGCGAGTATGGAACGCGCAAGGTGGGTGGTGACGCAGCCTACAAACTCACCAAGGCGGTTACTCTCAGCGGGCAAGCTTATCGTCAGTACAATCTCGCCACCGGCGGTATACAGGATCTCCTGGAGGAAAAAATTTCCTTTATCTCCGGTCCCTACGGCAGTTTCCTGGGGACGCGCCATGCCGGTGATCGTTTGCCTGATGGGACATCTAAAAACTCGGAACAGTTGACCATGGGGGGAAGTTGGCTGACCATGAACAAACGGCTGACCCTGATGGCAAACCATGATCAGTCACTGGGAGGTAACAGTGCCGCCGACTTTCCCACCCGCACGGTCCTGGGCGCCGATTTCAAGGTGACCGAGAAGGTCGCCCTGCTGGCTCGGCATGAAATCACCAGAGGCGCCGGCGCGGACACCAACAGTACCAGCGCCGGGATTAAGGCCATCCCCTGGGAAGGGGGTGGGGTTATTACCACCATGGGGCAAAATATGAATGAGAACGGCGAACGGGTTTTTGCCCTGTTCGGCCTGAAACAGAGCTGGAAGATCACGGACAAGTGGAGTGTGGATGGTTCTCTGGACAGGAGCCAGACGGTCATGAAGAAGGATAACTATCAGTTCAACGCGAACGTCCCTCCCGCATCCGGAGAGAATACGAGTTTCACCGCTCTCTCCCTGGGGAACAACTACAACGAGAAAAAGTGGAACTGGAACTCCCGTCTTGAAGTCAGAACCTCGGATGTGGAAGACAAGTGGGGGCTCTTTACCGCTTATGTGGCCGAACCGAAGGAGGGGATGGGATGGTCGGCCCGTTGCCGGATTTATGATACGCGATCATCCAACGGCGGTAGTAAGGCGACCGGCGATCTCCGTTTCGGCCTGGTATATCGGCCCCGACTTGCGAGCTGGACCATTCTGGAGCGGCTGGACTTCCTCGTGGAGCGGCAGAAAGGTGGAACGGTAATCCCGGCGGGAACTATCGCTGCTTCGCCGGATACGGACAGTCGGCGTGTCGTGAATAGCCTGAATGTCAACTACAGACCCGATGACGGATTTCAGCTCTCCCTGCAATACGGCGCCAAATACTCCCTGGAGAATATCGATGGTCTCAACTACAGCGGCTACACCGATCTGATAGGACTGGAGGGGCGCCATGACCTGACCAAACGTTGGGATGTGGGGCTCCGGTGGAGTCTCCTTCACTCCTGGAATGCCCGACAGTTCAATTTCAGCGCGGGCGCCTCCGTGGGGTATAATGTCGCCAAAAATTCCTGGATCAGTGTCGGTTACAACGTTACAGGATTTACCGACAAGGATTTTTCCGAAGCCGATTATACCGCCCGGGGACCGTTTGTCCGTTTTCGCTTCAAGCTATAATTCCGGCGGCGTCACGTTACCGTTGAACTGTCCGGGCATGGCCTCCGCGGCAAGTAACTCAACGAAATGACCGGCGTCCTTTCAGCCTCCGGAGTTCGTTTAGGTGATTCGCGGCAAAGAGTGTACCGTATAACATGTTCGGTATCGATTTTCCGTTCATGGTTCGACAGGCTCACCACGAACGGAAAATAAGGCGGTTATTAAACCTGAATCCGTTCGCCCTGAGCTTGTCGAAGGGTG
>CAIYUY010000361.1 GCA_903929485.1 uncultured Desulfuromonadales bacterium | reverse complement strand
TAACCTACGTATTTCTTTTTCATGCATAATTGACTCCAGTATTATGACATAACTAAGGCAGATTAGGTCAATACTGTAGCACAATTTAAAGCATATATCACTGTTTTTATTATATTTTCAGCTTTCAGAAGAACAGGCTTTATTACCCACGATTTCCCGTTTTATGGCGAGACCCCGTTTGCACTACGGACTTGTGCGTGGAAATTTGCCAATGATTTTAAACCGCTGCTGGTCACCGTTGACGGCAAACATCTGCAAAATCTGCAAAGCACAAGAGTGCAGTCCCCGGTCTATACCTTCACAACGACTAGTGCAACAGGTAGTATGGCCCCCGGGAGCGGAACAGGTTTGTCGGTTTCCGACGGATACTGGGTAATGCTCGCCCCCTTGTCTTCCGGTAGGCACACGATTCACTTCGAGGCGTTATACAAGGGCGCCAGCAGTCAGAACGTAACTTACAATTTGCACGTCCAGTGACGACAGAGTGAAGAAATCGGGATTCACGGAAATCCCGTAACGCTTTCCATACAGGTGTTACGGGATTTTCGTTTGCGAACCAAGCGGCGAACGGAAGGCAAGAGGCAAGGAAAAGGTTCATGCAAGTATGCGTCGCCTTTTCCTAAAATAATAACCGGAACAGGTGAATGTTGATGCACTCGCAACTTCTGTCATTGCGAGCGAAGCGAAGCAATCTCGAACCTGGCAACATGCTGAAATAAAGGCAGATTGCTTCGTCACTTCGTTCCTCGCAAAGACTCTGAATAGACTTTCTGCGAGTGCATCAATGTTGGGGTTCACGAAGAAACTGTTCACCCCAACCTACTGAAACATAACCACAAATTCGCGAAGAATACCATCCTCAATCTCCACCTGCCTTCTCATTGCAGTGAGTCACTTTTATCTTCCCGCCTTCCCTCCCCCCGCTCTTACAACCAAAAACCGGCGAACGGAAAGGGTGTCCGTTACGCCGGCATTGGTATCAAGTCGAAGGGTCGGATCATGATCAGTCGGAATTTTACCGATTAGATTCGACTATGACAGCTATCGCATTTCAGATAATGTTTTTTGGAGAATGGCTTGATGTTTATTATGGCTCCCTCCATTTCAAGGGGAAAACTGGAGTGGGGATGGGTTTTGTACGGAGACTCCCCCATCCCCCTCCTGACCTCCCCCTTGAAAGGGGAGGAACGTACGTGTGGATGATCGGCTACCCTGTTTTTTTTGTGTGCTGAGTAGTTACTAGATTTGCTGAATTACATGCCCCGCTTCTCGCAGCTCCGCCACCACCAGTTCGGCCAGAGCGGGGAGCTTTGCCGCCAACAGCGGCGTCAGCTCCACCCCCGGCTCGTAGGATTGGGGGATAATGCCGAAAAGTGTCACCTGCTCCGGAATTCTGCCGCGAAATTCAGCCAGGGAAAGGACTTCCTGGATGCCGATCTGATGAGGCGACAACTTGATGGGCAGACTCCCCAACAGGAACTCTTCCTTCTCATAAAGCCTGTTCCAACTGGATCCCAAAGTCACAGCATGTAGCTCGGTGGAGGGGGTACCCTCACCTTTAAAAAATATTTCGCAGCGTTCTAGGCCAATCTACGGGGGCGATTATTTACATGGCTGACGCCTCAGGCCTGGT
>CAIYUY010000360.1 GCA_903929485.1 uncultured Desulfuromonadales bacterium | reverse complement strand
TCCACCACGACTTCAGCTGCTGGTACCATTGTCAGTTTCCTCTCAATAGGTCCTGGTTGAGGAGAGGAACTGAGGCTCTCTGGTGTCTCTCATGTCAGTAATTCTCCGTCAGTTGATGATAGAGAATTATAGTCTGCGACATTTAGCAGCTTCAGATGCAGTACGTGCTTCGTCGAGACTATTCCCCATCAGAGCCAATTGGTTGATAAACATTTTCAACTGGAAGCCAGCAACGATAAGCAAGCCACCCGTAAAAATAGCGCCCCATGCGTTAGAGTACAGCTTGTTGAAGCGTATGAGCCACCCTCGGCAATTTTTATCCAAAGATTCTTCGACTTTTTGATTGTTGGCGGTATCGGTGTGCATCTGGCTGTAGGCAGCAGTAATACTAGAAAACACTAAAACTTGAGGATGGCCAAGTTTGGAGAGACTCTTTTGTGGGGCAGTTTTGCGCAATACCTCTTGCTTTTTTTCCTGTGCACTTGGGGTTGGTGGCGGTGAACTTTCCGACAATGCAACTCCGCAAAGCAGAAAAAGCACAACAAGGGCAATCTTCATTTTACAGGTTCTCCTTGATTTAAAATAACTCGTTATTGGTATTTTTTGTTTCTCGACTCTCGTTTATAAAAAAGGTAATGGAGAGTTGGTCTCTCATCCCCTTTCACTGGTTTTCAATAGATCTATTCAGGTTTTCGCTTACTTCACGTTGCAACTCACATGGTAAAGCTCATTAAATTAAAACTAGAATAATTCTAATTGACCATCATATTGTTGTTTATTTTTATGTTTTCGTAATGAGTCAATACTCTGTTGAGTTGACCTTGTTTCCATTTGTTTTTCGGTAATCTCTCTCAATAACTCGTCTGCATCGACTTTAGCAAATCCTAGGAACGATGAATTAGGATCATGCTCTGTTTTGAGTTTTTCCGCCCGTTCTTTATTGCTGTTTGCGTAGCAGTATATACAACCATGGGGGCAGGTGTCGTATTTACCTATGTCTGTGCTTTCCGTGCAGCCACATTCTTTACGAGTTGACTTTTCATTTCCTTTTCGGCAATCGGGATACAGGCGCTCCAAAATGTCACCGTCTACGCAATGGGCTTTTCTAATACGGTTATCGGACAAGAGATAATCGCCACAACACGTATACATTTGGATACCATGCTCCTGCGCGATATCAGTAATTTTCTCTGCCAGTGAAAGTCGCCACTTTGCATCCGGATCGTGAATTGTAATCCGGTGTTTATGCTGAAATTTCTGAAAATTCCTTTCTACTTTTCCATACATAATGGCAAAACTGAAATAGCATCGAGTGACGTATCCCTCAAGCTCTCTAGCCAGCCAACGGAATCTTTTAAGATGAAATGCTTCATCGGTAACAGAAGAAACAACAATAGGATCATATCTCCAGTTGATATGTTCAGGACTGTACAGCTCACTGATTGTTTTAAGACTTTCAATCGCATCTTCTGGTTCAACAAGATTGCATTCAAATATGTGCGGAAGTCCGGTAATGGTAAAATTGTACATCGATGGGATATTGCGTTCTCTGATGGTTTCAATATGTGGCAGGAATGGCCGGTAGTTCTTTGACCAAAAAACAAATGCCTTAACATCTTCCGGTTTTAGTGATGATAGTATCTTCTGGCCACCGAAAGGATTTTCCCAACCAACGATACCTGCCTCAAGGCGGCGCATGAACCAGTCACCATAAAATGCGGGAATGTCGGTTCGGCGGGAGACCGAAATGATTTTCTTCATATGATGTCACTCTCTTCCGGGATCGTTATTCGTGCATATTTCAACATCGGTCGCGTGAGACGACGTGGACTAATGTAAAATTTGCATCCGGCAAGCCAGTCGCCGGGACAGGATGAATCAGGACTTTTCCGGCATTCCAGGCCCCTGGCGCTAAATTCTGTACAGACATCAATAAAGTCAACGCTGTTGGTGTTTTCTGCAAGAGTTAGGATACATACTGATTGCCGCCGGCGAGTGGAGTTAATTACCGTGCACAGATGCCCAACTGCCTTCGCCGCACTGCCGAAGCCCCTGACAATTGGTGTAATGATATTTGCCAGGAAATACCAGTCGACATCATGTTTTGTCATGATAGCCGGCACATCCTCAGATGTACAAACGTGCATATCACGGAACCGCAAAGCTGGATGTATGACATATTGGGTAATTACGTGCAGGAAGTCATGAAATGTACGCGACGGTTCGACTAAGGTGATGTCGAACGTATATTCCGGATAAAACCCCCTATGCAACAAACTGGCAAGGACAACGTAAAGAGTGCCCGGTCCGCCACCAATATCGACGATATGAAGATGTTTTCGTGTTAAAAGGTTCTGGTCAAGCGTGTTACGTACCGCTTTTTCAATCTGTGGCATGTGGAGCGGCATATACTGCCGAAGGTAACGCATACACTTGGTCGTGTCATCAAAATCAATGAACACGTCCTTTGTGAGCGGTTGTTTTACGAAATAGCCAGTGTTCAGAAATTCTGCAGGATATTTTTCTGCCAACACAATTCGGGCGTCACTAAATCCAAGCGGACAACATCCATCGTGATCATGACCTTTTCCGGCGCAAACGGCGGCGTGCGATGCTTTAATTTGCAGGGGCAGGAGAAGCGCCGCTTCATCGTAAAAGAACTCTGAGATACGAATATTAGCATCCGTGCGTTCTTCCTCCAACATATCAACAGGTAGGTGAAACAGCCCAGTAATACGATTGTTAACAAGAAAGGGGTATTCGGAAACATGCCCGACAAAGAGGGCGATTAACCTCGAGCGGTTATTATCGCCGATCCCATCACCTGGCGCCGCAGCCGAGCAAAAGTACTCGATCGCAATGTATTCACACTGCCGTTGCAAGGTCGGTGATGCCTCATCCCAGACGGATTGCAAGGCGAATGCTATCTCGTCAAATCTTGCTACGTAATCATGCGATGTTTCGGATATGTCTTTATACTTAAAAAGTGCCGCCGCCCTTGAGCGAAGCAGCCCATCAGGTAGCAACTCAGCTATTCTTTTTATAAGATAGGCAAATTTAGCCCGTTCAAAAAATGAAATGAAGTAGATGAGAACTGCCTGGATTGCTGGCAGAGAGTCATCACTATTTCGATACTGGCGGCCAAATTTATTAAGGAACGTAATCAGCGCCGACTCGGCGGCAAAATCACGTTCCCCAGCAATATCGGGTGTTTCTGTGGAAGTGTCTTCTACGGCTTGGTAAAAAAGTTCACGCAGTGTTTGCGCATTGTCCTTAAACAAGGTTTCGCAGGCATCAAGGGATGGCATTGCATCCATTGTATTATCGAGTTCCTGAAAGGTCATTTCCGTCCTGCCACTGTTTCATCTATAGCTGCCTGCAGAACTTGCATATTCACCTGGATATTCCCTTCTTCTAAAAGTTTTATAAGGCGCTGCTTTGAAATACGGTATCGAAGGGTGTGCTGACCTTGCCTGCACGACAGTTCGCGATCTTCAGCATGGGAAAAACAACCTGCCATCAGATATTGACCAAGCGGTGTTGTCTCATCAAAATACATACAAGGCATATCTTCAATGCGCCGTAGGAACCTCGCAAGTGACGTCAGTTTGATATTGCGTACCCAGAGGTCACGTACGTAATAAGAGTCATCTTTCCATAAAGATGCAGGCGGTATCTGAGGAGTAATGGGCTGTTTCGGTAGTTTTTCGAACATCAAACCCATGGTTGAAACAAATTTTCTACTATTGAAAGCCCATTGATAAATCCCCTCGATCAGCTCACGTTCAAAAATTGATTCAAGATGAAACTTTATCGGTGGTTGCTGCTCGATATAGTTTGTCATACGGCGATCGAGAGAGTAGATACGTGATTCTCTGGCATCAAGTGCCGTGTAACCGTAATAAGCGCCCAACATGCCAAGTATGGTAGCAACTAGCGGCACACTGGCCCAGTCATCGTGGAGCGTCTGCTTGATGTTACGGTGATCATTCGACTGCCGGTCGGAAAACTTAAAAAGCACAGCTAACAAGAGTGCAAGTTCTAAATCAGATTCTTTCTGTAGCAATCGGATGGCACTCTTGTAATCCTCGTCAAAAAGATTATTAAAGGCCTCCCGTACAATGGCATCGTTGCCGTAGGCATCCTGGATGATATACAAAAGAGTTTTAGCCTTTGGCTTGTCAAGATAGACTTCTTTTGACGCCACAAGCCCGCAAAATAGTTTGACCGCCTGATCGCCTATAGGAGTGCTGCTCAATAATGCCTGCAGCAATGGCGATGGTTTAACCTCGGGGACATGTGACAGGTCGAGACTGCTATGCAACAACTCAGCAAGGCGGAAAAATTGTGCAGGATAGTCGGCATACAGTCCCAGGCGGGCTGAGTGATACCGAGCGGAATTTCTCATAAAGGCAAACATTCCCATGATACGGTCATACCTAGCTATGGCTTCCTGTATACGGGAGCTATCAACTTCTGGCAAATCGGTTAAATGGGTTACTGTAAAATCTTTTACCCGATTTGCTTCATATATGTCTATGGCAGACGTGAAGAGTGCTTTCGGTACAGGAACATCAGATACAATCCAGCCGTGAACATACTTGGTCACATCATCTGCAGACCGTGCAGGTACAGCAATCTCCACCAGTCGAGAAACCGGCAGTGGTTTTGCCAATAATATTGCATCCTCTGCTCGTACTGCTGAAGAGACCTCATCCGGTAACAGACGCATACCGAATAAAAGTTCTCCCTTGCAAACGGGTGGTTGTACCGTCCACAGTTTAAGGACGCCAGGGACGTGCGACTGTGCGTCATTTATTGGTGGTGCGATAGTGTCATCGTATCTGGCTGGATAAATGAGGCCATGCGCAAGGTATACCTGTGCCCGGAGTTGGGATACCGGCAGATAGTATGTCGGAATAGAGTCCGGTTGCGGCTGTGTGTCCTTTGGTGGGATAAAATCTGTCTTTTTGTTACGAACTAATCTAGTTTTATCTTTTGTTGTTTTTGATATTAGCGATACCTCAGATAAAACCCCATCTAACAATTGTTGTTCTCTTGCGACATTCTTTATCTTGCTCATTAGTGTCTCCATGACTATCTCTGGCAATACAATTACACGCTAATCAGTAATACCTTGCGTGATTTCGCCAGGGCTTTCGTATGTTGTTGGATCAAAGTCACTTTTGCTTATGGGGTCATACTGGGGATTTTTTAGGTCCCGATAAATAAAAATACGACTCCTGGCCCGCGTGCATGCTACGTATAACTCTTGGCGAATGCGAGTGTTTTTATCTTTTTCAGGTTGCCTAAAAAAATTTATTCGCGGGATTATAACGGTATCAAATTCCAAGCCCTTTGCAGACATATATGTGGTGAATATATACCTTCGTAAAACCTTTGGTACAGGAGGTGATTCTGAATCATTATTACTATTTTTGCTATAGTACAGTGTGGCCGATTTTTCACCGAATGGTAGCCACGGTGTCATCAGCCTGTACATCGCTTCTGCGGATTCGCCTGAATTGTATTCTTTAGAACTCGGTCCAATGGGACAAAGTATGCCAACTATGCCAACTGAATTATTAAGAATCTTCTGCATATGTTCATTGCGCGTTTTGATATCTGAGTAGGGAATGACCATCGGTTTTCGGCCAGACCTTTTTTTACTTTTAATTCGATCTACTATATTTTTATCCCATACTTTTGGGAACTCTACACACGGAAGAAATTGACGAGCAAAACAGTATGTTTCATACGTGTTCCGAAAATTCTGGCCAAGGGGGAGAGCCCAAAAATGTCTACTGGCCTTACTCAATATATGCTCAATTTTGTCCACATGGCCTTGAGGAAAGTGCATAAGCTGTTGATTCTCATCCGCGCTAACAAGAAACCGAGTGTAATATGCCGGTAGAACTTCATAAATCCATAAAGGCAAATCTTGCCCTTCGTCGATCAGCAGTTCTACGGCAGTATTCTGTTTGAATTTTTTCTGCCGAAACATTCTATGTATTTCTTCGATTGGCGGTGGACTGTTCACATCAAAAGTAAAATTATGTAATCTGTAAAACCAGCTATGAAAAGTTGCGATTCTTTCCTCATTGATCGATTCATCTTCAATATCTGCAAGTTTTGACCTGTTGTTGACAACACAGTTTTTGATAAAAGCTACGAGCATATTCTGAAAAGTTAGCAATTTGACCCTCTCCCCCTGATTGTTCAGGCGGATAAGGCGGTAGATAGAGAGGGTCGTTTTACCGCTCCCGGCGCAACCGGTTACAAGCGCTGTTTCAAAATCATCATTATGAACCATCTCCCACATTTCTTCGCGCCGCAACGCTTCTACGCCTGGCAAGTGAAATTCCGCCCTTGTATTGTCGTCATCAGCCATGTTAAGCCTCCGCGTAGATCGTCTCGGCGTCTGAGTTGAAAAATGTTCGACTACCATCCTGCCAAACACCATCGTATGGATGCATGAAATTTCTACCGGCAAATTCACCCTTATAATTTGCTCCAGCAGCCTGTGGAATTGTCCAGCAGAAATCAGGATTCACGGCGAGCCCAGATTGATCACCGACAATATCGCACTCCCGGACAATCCCGTAAAAATTCTCCGGGCCAATCATGTCGTTTACCGGCAGGAGAGAGAACATGATGTCATGGCAAATATAACTGTTATGGGGGAAGGGTTCGGGCGCAAGGTCGAGTTTGTTGGCGGCGGGAATGTAGCTGTAGTGATTATGGTTCTTGGTGGAGCAGGGACAAAAACGGAAACTGAAATTACCTATTCGCTTCAGAAGAAAGACGGGGTGACCGGAAGGGTTGTTCGTCGGCTTGCCACTGGGGAATTTTCTACATGTCGCCTGCCGAAGATTTTTGTCACTGATCTCCTTGAAGAAATGGAGCGGCCCCCACTTGTCCGGAAAACTTTGTTCTTGGCGATAGCCATTCTGTAGTTCCCAGAACGGATCACCATTTCTTCTCGCGTTTCCGTCCATTCAGGCACCTCTTGCGAAAAAACTTATTATTTCTCCATAAACACCTTGCCATAGTTTCCTGAATAAAACCACTATAACCTGAAAATAAAATGAAGTGGTATTTTGAAAAATATTGCAAGGTAGCTGTTTATATGAATAAAGACAGAGACGACAACATAAGAAGGAGGGAGAGGAGATGCACGACACCAGCAGAAAAATTGAGGCAGTTGCCACCCGGCCCGCCGACCCGACTGCCACCATGTTCGAGTCTGCGGTTATCCCCCGCTCCTTCATGCTGGGTGGCCTGACCATAAACGTGGTGAGATATGGTTTACCCACTGGATCTTCTTCATCATGAATGAGGACGAGCTAGGCAACAATGAGAAGCTCGTGGACCTCTTCGCCCACTTCCTCTATCAGGCGCTGATGACGGCCACGTATGAGTCCATGATTCCTGAGGATATCCCCTCCAACGAGCCCGGCTGAAAACCGACGGGATCACGCACGGGCATCCCATGAATTTCCGGCTCAATAAGCTGTAGGAAGGTCACGAAGGCCAACTATCCCCGAAAATGAGTCATTACGGCTGCCAACAAAACTTCCGGCTCGTCGGTGCCCAGCTGAAAACTCGTGCCGTCACTTCGCCGAAATTCCACCGCCCGGAAACCGGCGACGTTGTAGAGCCAGCCGTTCCCCGTCAGATGGATTCCCCAACCATGATACCACTTGATCCGGACCAGAGAGCCACCCTCGAGATCCAACAGGGAGACACTCTTCCGGATCAGGCCAAAACCGAACCACCATGACAGCTGACCGTTCTTGATCTCCACGGTCATAGAGGAAAAAGTCAGCATGCAGGCCAACAGAATCACCAGCGCCACCGTCTGGTACAGGGCTATACCTCCGCCGAACATCCGGTACGCAGTGAGGGTAGAGGCGATACCAAGGGCGCTGATTGTCACATAACCTATCTGGGTATGGCGGTAAGGGGGCATGTTACTCCTTTCTTGCACAGCTGCCGGCTGCAACAAACTGTTCCACCGCACGATAATACTCGGCCACATTGGCCGTCATGACGGGTATGGAGAATCAAGGTCCGGCCGGAGAAGCCTTCCATCTTTCGCTGCTGATGAAGATACTTCCCCACTGCGACTCGGAGGGAGTCCATGGTGGCGCCGACCTCATGGGGTTCAACCCTGACAAGTATCCTGTCCAACGGGTCCGCCAAGCCACTCTCGATGATGAGCCCCGCCGCGTATTATTTCAAATCCGCAAGCGGGTCTTCCCCTGTCTGCCAACTTGCAAGATATTTCTCGAAAAGGTGAAAGTCCTCGCCCTTATGCTCTGTGAGCGTGACATACATATTCATAAGCGGGATGTTAAACGATTTATTGATAAGTTCCATGAACCCCAGGGTGAGGGTTCTGCGTTTCTCCATCGTTCGCCCTTCCCGGATATCCGCATTAACAACAGCAACTCCGTTTTCAGGCTCCTTAACCCGGCCGATGGAGAGATTGTAGGTGCCGAACTCCCGGATCGAAATGCTGATATGGTCGGTGCCGGTATCCATAACCTCCGAGAAAAGCGTGCGGACCTCTTCGGCAAAAGTCTGTTTTTGGCTGTCCGTCAGATTCCGGTTAAACTCGAACTGTAAGTGCGGCATAGAACCTCCCTGCTGTTGTGTTCGCTACGTTACGAGATGGACGCCGGCGGGATCGAATTATTCTCTGATGAAATCGTATTTCCCGATCCCTTGGACCAATAGATATACCGACCTGTCATCGTGGATGTTTACCACTCGGTGAACCTGCGGCGGTTTGACCTCCGCCGTCCGACCTGGGTGTAACGTGAAGGTCGCGTCAGGAGTTTGGGTTTCTACCCGAAGCACCCCTGTCAGACAGACAAAGTAATCTGCGACCTCCGAATGATGGTGCCATTCGGTAGATGCATTCACCTCAAGCACCATTTCCCTCACCAAGGCATTTTCCGTTTTGACTATCTCTCTATTTTTCATGGTATTACCCGAAAATCCCGGTCAGTCATTTGCCGCAGCACTTTTTGTGCTTCATTCCGCTCCCGCAGGGACACGGGTCATTAAGGCCAATCTTTACGGTTTGATGCGATTCTGCCGAGCCTGTAGCTTTTCCTGCTCCCGGAGGTTTCAGCCCAGTTCTTGAAGCGGTGGCGTGCTCAAGAATTTAGTGTTAAGGCTTCATCCTGATTAGCAGCATAAGAAAGGAATTTAGAAAGGTCTTTCGCCTCTTGGGGTGTGAACATCGTCATTCATGAATCCTTCACATGCTATTCTTACGGTGTCGAGTCATCACCGGGCAGCTTTATTTTTCGTCGGTGTCTTCTTCGTGAAATGCACTAATCATTACCCGCCGGACGCCATCTCCTGCAAGATCTGCTCGGTGCTCTTCACTTGGGCATAGACCGCTCCAAGGGCCGCCATAAACGAAGCATGGACCTGCGCCGCCGGCACGGTGATTTGTTAAAAACATCGGTCAACTCGCAACCGCAGACGGCGCAGGCATTATTCCAGTCAGGGTGCCCTGCCGTCATGGCCCGGTTCTTCTCCTCAAGTCGCCTGACTTCAGCTTCCATCTCGTCGTTGTACTGTGATTCAAACATCCCTCACCTCGATTCGGCCCTCTTCAGCTCTTTGGCACCACTTTACCTACTCTTCTGCCACTCCCCTACCCCGCCCGCGATACTCGGGCCAACACCATGCGAGCTCGTTCAATTGCGTCGTCATACCGGTCGCTGATCGCCCAGATGTCCTGATCGTTTCCATCCCGGGCCTCGACCATGGCCTGGGAAGCTTCCATCAACTCCAGCAACGCTCCAAACAGCTCTTCTTCGGCAATAGTCATGGGGTACATCCTCTCGACAACTGGGAACACCACCGGCATGGAAAAAGCCAGGCTATTATGCCTTGAGGTACTTACTTACTCCGTATAAACCGTATAAAACCGTATAAAACCGTATAAACTAGAAAATCAGCGTTCTTCAGGTAATACGTAATAGGCCGCTTTGCGTTCGCCATGTTTTGATAATTTTCTTTGTTCTAATAACCTTTTCAGGACACTCCACGCTTGGTCCCCTGAGAGCCTGCACAGATCCATGACCTCGGATCGTTTGATCTGCCCATGTTGACGCACGTAGTTCAGCACCATTTGCTCGTTCTGGATCGCCGAGAAGCCAACTTGTCGAGTATAAGCCGCCTTATTGCCGGCTTCCTGGTAGACGACAGCCGACAGGGTATAACTTCTTCCCCGTGCCGCGCCGTGGGCCTCAACCAGACCAGCTTCGACCAGCGATTCCAGGGTTCGCTTGGCAATTACGGTGTCACGCTGAATACGTCCGGCCAACTCGTCGGCAGTCAAACGCTTGAGTTCTCTCAATGCCGCCAAGGCAATCAGGCTGTCCACCTGTAATGATCCATTACGACGGTTTTCTTCTTCCACCACCAACTTCAGGAAGCTCAGGTCAGCCTCGTTGGTCAACAGGCGGAGCACAACACTATTCGCATCGGTGCGCCCATAGTCCGGAGAAGGACGACCAAAGCGGAGCAGTCCACGATAGATCGTATCGACACCGCGACCGGACCGCTCTACGACACCTATCCGTTTCATGGCATCGGCCAGAGCTGGGTTGCGGGGGCGAGGCTCGGTAGTGAGAAGATTAGCAAGCGTCACCCCGTCCATCAACCCACCCGGATTACTGATCACCAGTGAATCGTTTTCCAGTCGCACATGTACAGCACCCAAACGGTGATAATCACGGTGAATCAGCGCATTAGCCACGGCCTCGCGGAAGGCGCCCATGTCCACCTTGGGGACCGGCACCCGGAATAGCCCCACTTGCAGTTCATCTTCGGGATTATAGGGACGAAAGTTGGTCTCAAGCCACTCCAGTGCCTTCAGGAGAGGAAATCGGCGGAACTCATTGAAGCGCACTGCCTGCTGGGCCAGAACCTGAAAAGCAAATTCATGGGTGGGAAGCAGACGCCGCAGAGACGTCTCCCGCCCAATCAGTAACAGACCGGTGAGAGTCGGCAGCCGTCGGCCATCGGGTTGCCGGTAGGTAAGCCCCAGTGCTCCGTCCAGAGCCTCGTCATCCAGTTCCAGCAACACCCGGTCGCCGCCATACTGCTGCACCGCCTGCCGTAGCCGCTCACGCTCCAGCGGGTCAAAGTCATCCAGCGATGCATCTGCTACCGGTTGAGCTGAGACATCCATCAGGCCGAAGGTCGTGGCGCGGCTCACACGGTCATGGGGTAACATCGGCGCACATTCCGGAGTGCCGTCGTGTTTCAGCCGTCGGCGCAGATAGAGACCGCCACTGGTTGCGACTTCGCCCCGCGCCTTGGGGACAAGAATACGCGCCACCCCTACCCCTTTGAACTCCACTGCTTCCACCAGCACCGACAGTGATGGCGAGGTACGAGCAGCTACCAGGCCGATCAGCCCTTCCAGCATCTGATGTTCCGCATGTAGGCCTGTGGGGGTACCGTTGTCCTCAACACCAAGCCATAGTTCCCCACCCTCAGTATTTGCAAGGCAGACAATCGCCTCGACCAGCTCCCGGTCGGAGAGTTTGGCTTTATCGCTTTTGAACTCAACGGTAAGGGATTCTTTGGAAGGAAGAAGAGGAATCATTTGATAATTCTCCAATCTGAGGGTAGCGGAGTGACGCTGACACAGCCGTTGAGGGAGTCGTCCATGATGCCGATTTTTTCAGATTCATCACTCAGCTTTTCCGGTAAATTTATGGGTATTCGCCTTATCATAGTAAATACAACCCAGCAACGCTCCAAACAGCTCTTCTTCGGCAATAGTCATGGCGACGACTTCTTCGCAAACCGGTAGGACTGATCCAGGAGACCCTTGCCGGCGTTGACGATGGTGCTTTGAATCCAGATCCGCCGGTTATCACCCAGTCGCCGGATATGCCCGCGACGGAGATGAGAATGGACCCCCCGTTGCTCGTGTCCCCCCAGATCATCGTTGCCTACACCGGCTTGTGCCGTCAGGACGACCACGGACTTGTAGCCGTAGAGGGGGAGCTTCCCGGATTTCTGCCGTTTTTTGTTGAGCTTGTCCGGGGCCGGCATATCTTGCAGCCCCACGTTGCTGCAGGAGAGCGCCGCCATGAGGGTCACGGCGGCCAGCACCTCATCCAGAGAATCCTTCAGTCCGTTCTCTTCCGAGTGACTGGCGCCGAATTGATCGATCAAACCCTGGCAGGCTTCCAGCATGACCGGCATGACGGTCATCCCCACCCGGGAAAAACTGGGATGATCCCTGTGTCCGAACGCCACCCGGGAGACCAGCACCGTGGCGGCGTCTTCGCGGGGGATAACACATCCCCAGGAGGCCGGAACCCACATCCCCTGAAAGAACATCACCGGAATCACCACGATCCCACCCACCAGCGCCAGGGAGGGATGAGACCGAAGGGCGGAATTACTCAGGAGATAATTGGCATTTGACTCGTACTCGAAGCAGAGGGCGATCCGTTTGGGGACGGCGATACTCCCGTCGGGGATATTGGATTCATCGGTGTAGGCGTATTCCAGGGCGACCACGGGAAAGGGGAGATGCAGCAGTTCCGGATCAAGGACCTCCAGGCTCTTTTCCCGGTCGATGATGGCGCCGTTGTCGGGGAGTTCAAATTTCACGGCTTTATCCAGGAGAGTCACGATCTCCTCGATGGCACGTTCGGTGGCCGGATAGGACGCAAAGCCCCCTTCCTGGAGAATCCCGGTCATGGATTCCATGGCATGGACAGTGTAGTTCAGCATTCAATGCTCCTCTTCTTCATCTCCTCCCCTACCCCGCTTACGACACCCGGCCAACTCCATACGGGCGGGCACACTGGCATCGTCATACCGGTCACCCATCGCCCGGATGTTCGGTAAAACCTTCGGCCAGCTTTTTCAATTTAGCAAGCGATTCGTCAAAGCGTTTAAATCCTCTTGCGCTACGGGCCATGTCCAGCACCAGACGGTATCTGGCCTGCTCTTCAGTTTCTGCCCGCCGGGCACCTCAACGCCTCTATCCAGATCGCGAGTCAACCGGTTACTCCTGATGTCATGGCAATGATTTTTGCAGAATATCGCGAGCCGTTGCCACCACCACAAAATAGAGCATCCCTCGGGAGGAAGCCTCCTGGTCGATAATCCGCAGGACTTCAACCACTACCGGATCAATTTTCCCCGACAAGCTGTACGAGATGTTCGTCATAGATTATCCGTGCTGTTTCCATGTTCCGCTGGTTGCCGGTGGCAATGAGGTCCGCATACACCAGGAGCGGGTGAACGGTGTCCCCGTAGGGTTTCACCGTATCCGGTAGCCAGAAGCGCCCGAGAAGCTCCACCTCTCCCTCCGGATCAGGTTTCAACCGGTTCGGGACAATAACCGCGCCAGGATTGTCCCGATCAACATACAGCGTAACCACGTGGGGTTTCAGGTACTCCGTCAATTTTGCCGCGGCAACCTCCCCTCCCCACAACGCCTGGTCCGGGTTCAACTCCGCCTCCTGCCACCATCCCTCAGCGCCACGATAGCGTCCCAGTATCAGTTTCGGCCGCAATTGCTCGGCATAGGCCGTTATCCACCGTTCAAGGAGATGCACCTTCCGGAGTAACTGCACCTGACGGCGGCGTCCACTCCCTTTCTCCAGCAAATAGCCCAGTTCCCGCAGATCCTTCACGACCCAATTCACCATTCCCAATGCTACCTTTGTTTTGGCGGCAATGGTACGGTAGGTCTCGTTTTCTAGTCCGGGATTGCAGAGCAGGGCAAAGAGGACCCGAAGGCCGGTCTGTTTGAAAAGGCGATTTACATGAGGCGCTTTCAGTATCTTCTTATCCTTGTTCCCCTTGACAAAGAGGTACAAAGGCGGTTGATTGATGTAGCCGTTGCCGGCTGTATCGATGAATTGAATATCATCTTTTCGAAGCTCATCCGCCTTCTCCGCTGTTACCTGGGGCAAGACCGTAACGTAGCATTTCGGATCAAGCTGCCGACGATAGAGTATAAGCATCGTAGTTACGGTCAATGCCCCACCGTCCAGCACCCTTACTCCCAGTTTAGCAGTTGCCCCGGGCGTTTCCAGGCAGATGAACTGCTGATCCGGATCTTCATGAAGAAGTTCAATGGTAATGCCAGACTGAAGGGCAAAGGCTTCCGTGGCTACCTTCAAAAGATGCATCTGAGTGGCGGGCAGCGGCATAAGTTCACCTGTTAAATATGTTCATTTTTTATGAACATACAATTTTTGTGAACAAAAAGCAAATAATTCATGCTTTGCCGGCGCCGTCATGGTGGTCCCGCCGGACAGCTACGCCTTGATGTAGGCGTTAATGCCGATGGTCACCGGCTTGCCGTCGACCATTATATCGGTCACCACATTCCCTCTCGTGCTGGCCACAACCAGGGTTTTTCCCGAGGTGGAACGGGTCGGTTTCTCCAGGTCGATCTCGATGTACAACTTATTTTCTTTTTGTTCCACTTTCAGCGCCATGATGGTTCTCCTTTATCTGTATGCTGTTCGATTCAACGTTAAAATCATGCCGGAATATTCGGATCGGGGGATTGCCGGATGTTCAAATTGCTACCCAACAGGTAGCTTATTTCAGATGGTTTGATAAAAATGTTGCCGAAACACCCGGCATAGGAACTCATGGCGATGACACTTGCGCCATTATCCCCGATTTTTCCCGAAGAAATCGTTCGGCCCCTGAACGGTGCACTCCGGATTGTGGTACAGGAGCCAGACTTTCTCCACGTCATCCTGGTCCAGTTCATGAACACCTTGATTCACCGACGATTCCATCCTCTGATTCCGCTCATAGTGATACATCCCCGCATCCTTCTGAATCACATCTTTCAGGGGAGAGATCGAACTCTTCGGCACAAACAGGAAATCCGGGCACCACTGGACGGTGGTCTGTCCGCCATCCTGGGCGTCAAGCTGCTCCGCCTTCATAAGGATCAAACCCTATCTGGGCCAGGACCTCCCGGACGATTGCCGCGTGAATATAACTGTCGGAGCCGAGGCGGTCACTGGCGGCCATGGCATACTTGCGCATCGCGGCGGCCAGGCGGGGGATATCCACTTCCACATCGAGTCGAGCACGAGCCACCGCCCGGCGTTTAGCTGCTCCCATATATTTCTCCCATACCCAGATCCAGCCGGCAACCATCTCGCGACACCCGTAGCAATACCATGCGGATTGAACTCCGGCGTAGAAAGGAAACATGCAGGCAGATGATCATCTTGCCGGCGCTCTGTCCGTCGTTACTACCAATAGTGTAAACGTCGGGCACCTGTAAACTGTTTTCTTGAGCAATGATAGTTTGGGAGGGATTCGGTCGGCAGGTCAGAGAGTGCAGTCTGTTCTTTCCTGGTTGAATCGAGGAGGGAGGATCAATGTCGTTTCGGGATGGTCAGAGTGTGTGGTCGGGGGAAACTGGGAAAACATCAAAATTTGGTAGTCCCAGCGTCCAGTCACCTTGCAGCAACTTGCAAAGTTGCAATCCTGGCACCATTCACTCCCTATCCACGTAGACAAAGCCTGCGGCGCAATCGGCGTCGAGAGCCATGTTGTCGGAGAACCGAGATACTTCGCCGCACCCAAATTCAACTACGAGCCACTGGTCAATCATCCCACTGTCGGTCATTAAATCGGTTCTCCTGCCTCGGGGCAACTCTTTTTAGAAATTTTGGTCTTGTCATTTCTCGGCTATAAAAAGGATAATAGAGAGTTGAGCCCTCATCCCCTTTCATTGCTTTTCAATAGATCTATTCCACTTTTTTACGGATTTCGTAAGGGTATTTGGCACGAAACGCATAATCACATGGGCGGACGTCTAAACTCCGGCCATCAACTTGCGCACGAGGCTTCGAATATTCCGTATGTATTCCGATGACCACAGCCGGTACGACTTCGTAGAACGCCTCTCCCAACTACTCATCAAGACACTAACCG
>CAIYUY010000359.1 GCA_903929485.1 uncultured Desulfuromonadales bacterium | reverse complement strand
TTTTCCCCCTGGTCTTCGGCCAGTGAGCGGAGAAAGATGTCGATGGGAAGATTTATTCCCTTGCTGTGATCCTGATCGTTCAGGAGGAGTTTACCCTGAAAGATGGTGAGGGTTTTCTTGGGGGGGATCAGATAGACATGGTTGGCAAGCACCGGCATGCCGTCCTCGGCGCGGTGAACCGGCATCAGGGTCTTCTTGGAGAGGAGTTCCACCATGAGGCTCTTGAAGTCCGGGGAAAGGTGCTGGATCACGATGAAGGCCAGGCCACTGGTCGCCGTCATGGCGGAAAAGAAGGATTCGATCGCTTCCAGCCCCCCGGCCGACGCCCCGATTCCAATATAGTGACTGGGTAACACAGTTTCAGGTACACTGTCAACACGCTGAATCCGTTCATCATTCTGGTCTGCACTGACACGTTCTTCCATTTAGGCGCCTCGATTGAAAACCTGTACTTCATGGCGCCGGCCGGATGTCAATCGGCGCAAAACATGATCCGAATGCGAAATGTTGCAGTTGTGTAGTTGGGGTGATCGTGATTGTAGTAAAATTATGCCTTTATCGCCTATCCATTCCAAAATGGCAACATAATAAGGCGCAGAACAATCATTTAGTTGACTGCGAGTGAGGGACATTATTGAGGTACTCATTTAAAGGCCATTGTCAGGCGGCACAAATAGTCCGTTATTCCGTGTGTCCGGACCTGGAATCCGGAGCGGATCAGGCAGTAGAAGTAGTACACCGTCCGTCCGGACCTGATGCAGGAGTGGAGAAGGTAGAGGCAGGCGACAGAAAACTGTTGACACCCCCTCCGGTATCCTTATAATTCGCGGTCAGCCATATCCGCTTCCTGGTGGATCCGGGAGAGCTGAGCAGACGCTTTAGGGAGTTTCGGCTGAGAGTCCTGATGGTAGGACGACCCCTTGAACCTGATCCGGGTAATACCGGCGGAGGGAAGCGCGACGGATAACACGCAAGTGAGCCGCTTTTCGCGGCTTTTTTTATGACGTACTAGGGGTAATGAAATGGAAGTTCAGATCAACGGCGAACCGCGTACTCTTGAGCCGATGACCGTGGGGGAGCTCCTTCGTTCCCTTGACCTTGACCCAGCCCGGCTGGCGGTGGAACGGAATCGGGATATCGTGCCGAAAGGTGAGTATGAAACGACCCTCCTTGCCCCTGGGGACAAGCTGGAGATCGTCCGGTTCGTGGGGGGTGGGTAACCCCCAAGCCGGACAAGCCGTAATCAAATAGGACGCGGATAAACGCCGATGAACGCGGATTAAGATCAACCGTTTAATTCTGTTCGTGTATTTCGTGTTTTTCGTGGTTCAAATGCTTTTTGGAGTAAAGGAGATGGAAATGGCAGCTGACAAATTGGTGATCGGCGGGCGGGAGTTCAGTTCGCGTCTGATGGTGGGAACCGGGAAATATGCGACGTTCCAGCAGATGGCCCAGGCCATTGAGCTCTCCGGGGCGGAGGTCGTTACCGTGGCGGTGCGGCGCGTGAACATCCTTGACCGGAGCAAGGAGTCGCTCCTGGATCATCTGGACCTGAAAAAATACACCCTTCTCCCCAATACTGCCGGCTGTTATACGGCGGATGACGCTGTCCGGACTTGCCGTCTGGCCCGGGAGGCGGGACTCTCCGACTTCGTTAAATTGGAGGTGCTGGCCGACGAGAAGACCCTCTTTCCGGATAACGAAGAGCTTCTGAAGGCCGCCGCCATTTTGGTGAAGGAAGGATTTACGGTTCTTCCGTATACCACCGACGATCCGGTGACCTGCCGGAAGCTGGAAGCTCTGGGGTGCGCGGCGGTCATGCCCTTGGGGGCTCCCATCGGGAGCGGTCTCGGTATCAGGAACCCCTCCAACATCCGGATCATCCTGGAGACGGTGAAGGTGCCGGTCATCGTGGATGCCGGAGTGGGGACAGCTTCGGACGCGGCAATCGCCATGGAACTTGGTTGTCATGGTGTTCTCATGAACACCGGCATCGCCGGGGCCGGAAATCCCCTGGCCATGGCCGAGGCCATGAACCTGGCCGTTCGGGCCGGACGACTGGCGTATCTTGCCGGCCGGATCCCACGCAGGCTTTACGCCACCGCCTCCAGCCCCATCGATGGGGTTATCGAGTGAGTTCCCGCAGCCTCCTCCCGGTGGATTTTAATCTGTATCTCATCACCGGGCGGGAAGAGTGCGCCGGCCGGGAGCTCCTGGCGGTCGTGGAAGAGGCGCTGTCCGGAGGGGTCAAGGCGGTGCAGCTTCGGGAAAAGTCGTTATCCGGTGGGGACTATTTTGACTTGGCCCGAAAGCTCCGTATCCTGACAACCCGCTACGGGGCCCGGCTGCTGATCAACGACCGGGTGGATATCGCCCTGGCGGTGGGCGCCGATGGTGTTCACCTCCCCCAGGCGGGAATCCCCGTCATCGTTGCCCGAAAACTGTTGGGGTCGGGCATGTTGATCGGATTCTCCTGTCATTCATTGGAGGCAGCCCATGCCGCGGAATTCGACGGGGCCGATTTTGTCACCTTCGGCCCGGTCTACCACACCCCCTCCAAGGCTCCCTACGGCGATCCGGTGGGTCTGCCGTCCCTCCTGGAAGCGACCCGTTCATTGGCGATTCCGGTATTTGCCCTGGGGGGGATCAGACGAGATCGTATTCCGGAGCTGTCGGCAGCCGGGATAAAGCGCATCGCCTGTATCTCCGCGCTTCTTGCCGCTCCGTCACCTGGTGATGAGGCGAGGCTCTTTACCTCCCTCCTTGGCAAGGCTGCCTGACGTGAGCGCACTCCCCCCTTCTTCCCTCCTTAACCCCGATCTCCGGTTCCACTCCTATGGCACCTGGCTCCGGCGCCGTTTCGGTTGCCGGGTGAGCAAGGTGAACGTGGACGGCGGCTTCACCTGTCCCAACCGTGACGGGAGCAAGGGGGTAGGGGGGTGCATCTACTGCGATAACAGCAGCTTCTCCCCGCCGGGGACCCAGCCGATCGTCACCATCGAGCAGCAGATGGCCGAGGGGATGGCCTATCATCGGAGCCGTCTCCGCAGCCGGAAGTTCATTGTCTACTTCCAGAAATTCACCAACACCTACGCTCCGGCGGCGACCCTGCGTGATCTCTACGGTCGCGCCCTTGACCATCCCGACGTTTTGGGGATCTCCGTGGGGACCCGCCCCGATGCACTCTCTTCCGAGGCGATAGAGCTCTTGACCGAGCTGGCTCGCCACCGGTACGTCTGCGTGGAGTTGGGGCTTCAGTCCATGGACGACGATATCCTCACCCGGATCAATCGGGGACACACTGTTGCGGAGTATCTGGATGCGGTGGCGCGGCTTGCCGGCCGGGGGATCGCCCTCTGTACTCACCTGATCTACGGCTTTCCCGGCGAAACCCGGCAGAGTTTTCTGAAAAGCGCCGACCTGATGGCGTCGCTCCCCATGGATTCGGTGAAGCTGCACCAGCTCCATGCCGTGGCCGGGACCCGCTTGGCCGAACTATACCTTAGAGGCGACTATTTACCTCTTCCCCTTGATGAGTATGTGGGGACCGCGTGCGATTTTCTGGAGCGGCTCCCGGCGAGGATCGCAATCCAGCGGCTGTATGGCTCGGCCCCCGTGGCGATCCGGGTGGCGCCCAACTGGAACCTGAAAAACAACCAGATGTGGTATTCGGTGGTCAACGAGCTGAAGAAGCGTGGGAGCTGGCAGGGGTGCTTGGTGGACCAAGACGATTAACAGGGATACACAGGATACAGAGGAAAGAAGCGAGTCTAACTTCCAAACCTTTGAACCGTAAAGACGTAAGGTGATTTGCGATAAAAAGCATACCAACCGTCTGTCATCCTGAGCAACGCGAAGGATCTGCTTTTAATGCAAAAGCAGATTCTTCGCTATCGCTCAGAATGACATCTTTTGGAATTATCAGGGTATGTACTTTTTGGCGAATCACCTAAAGAACGCGAAGAAAACAAAAGAGAAACGACGAACACCTGGATTTTTTTCGGTTTACTCCGCAAAAGGCTTTTTCTTTGCGGTTCCTTTGCGTCCCTTGCGTCTTTGCGGTGAAAAGGTTTTTGTTTTGCGTCTGTCTGTGAAATCGTACTGCCGGAGGTATGTCATGAAAACAGCGTGTATCATGGAGAGCAAAGCGGAGTATCCCATCGGCAAGATCGTCTGTCTGGCTCGCAATTATGTGGCGCATATCAAGGAGCTGGGGAACGAGACGCCGGAGCAGCCGGTGCTGTTCATTAAACCTTCTACTTCGGTTATCGGCTCTGGCGAAATTATCCGGATTCCTTCCTATTCCGGGGAGTGTCACTACGAGGTGGAACTGGCTCTGCTGATCGGGACGGGGGGGAAGGATATTTCGGAGGGTTCGGCGCTGGATCATATCGCCGGCTACGGGGTGGCGCTGGATATGACCCTACGGGATGTTCAGAACGAGCTTAAAAAGAAGGGGCTCCCCTGGGAAATCGCCAAGGGGTTCGACACCTCGTGTCCGCTGTCGGAATTCGTCCCGGCGGCAGTTGTCTCAGACCCTCAGAATCTCCGGATCCGGCTGGAGATCAACGGCGAACTCCGTCAGGACGGGACCACTGACCACATGATCCACCCGGTACGGCGGATCGTTGCCCACATTTCGTCCATCTTTACCCTGGAACCGGGAGATGTCATTCTCACCGGCACCCCCTCGGGGGTCGGTCCGGTGGTATCGGGGGATCGGCTTCGGGCGGAGCTGGTGGGGCTGGCGACGCTGGAAGTTGCGGTGGAATAGAGTAACGTTACAAGGACGAACAGTCCTTGGTGGCGCTCATAAAAATTTTCGAGAGCACTTTCGCTGCGGAGCCAGCCATGCCGGCTCTGCAGCGGGGTGTTGATGACAGCAGCATTTCGCTAATTACAGAGTCACGCCCTTCATGGCGCCTTCTCCCCGTGGCCTTCATGATGTTTCTTCATAATCTTTTTATGAGGTTTTTTCTCGGCCATGGGTTTGGGGGTCATCGTCTTCATTTTTGCGAACTGTTCGTCCGTCATAATGGACCGCACTTCTTTCATGGCTTTCAACATTTCAAGATTATGCGCTGTTTTTATCTCCGCGATTTTCTTTTCCGCCGAGACGGCCTTTTCCATGTCGAAATCTTTCACTTCCATGATTTCAATGAGTTCAATCTCGGCGATCTTCATATCGGCGCCGAATCGAGCCTGTTTTTTTTGCATTTCGTGGTGCATGGGCTTGATTTTAAGGATTTGGTCGTCGGTAAGCCCCATCTGTTTCGCATGTTCCGTGCAGGCTCCCATCATCTCGCCCGCCCCTTCCATGTGGCCACTCTCCATCATCGGTCCATGTCCTTCCCCGCACGGCTTCATCTCGGGAAAAGCGGAAACCGGCATGCTGAACGCCAGCAGCGCCGCGGCGGGTAACAGTACGGATAGTGAATAGTAAGATTTCATTTCCTGTTCTCCTCTTATGTTGGTTGATGTTGGTTTAACCACGTTACGCCCATGCTACTCTCCGAACACCTTCCTGATCTGACCGATCTTATCCTGAACATGCCCTGCAATCCTTTCCTCTGCGCCTTGCTCTTCCAATATTGGATTATCGCTCAACTTTCCGGCGATCTCCCTGGCCTCCCCCTTGACTTTATGAAACGTCCCTTCTACCTGGTCTCTGCTGCTGGTTTTCATGGTATTCCTCCCCTGGAAATGTGATCACTTACTGTTGTATGACGGGCAATTTCAGCAGAAATAGTGCCCGTCCGGTCTTGTCGTAAGATACCTCGTGGTAACAATCAGCTCAGAATGCCGTATTTTCTCATTCGGGCGCGGAGTATGGTCGGGTTAAGTCCCATGAGCTGTGCCGCCCCCCGATTTCCCTCCAGGTGCCACTCGGTTTTTCGAAGCACCTGGAGAATGTAGCTGCGCTCCAACTCGTCAAGATTCATCCCCCCCGCTCCTGCCTGTTCAAGATTCTCCCTCAAGGGGACTGTTGATATCATGTAAGACTCAGCTTTGCTGCTCATCTAAGGGCTCCTTATCTTTTTAACGGTCGTTTTCGTTTCTGTCCAGCTTATCGCAACAACCGTGCCTGAAAATGCTTACCGTCGTCATGACGGAAACAAGCTGATTTTATGTAATAAAATGGAAGATGTGAGCTCAAGGGGAATAATAAAACTTCAACGGCGCCAATCGTATTTGGCGGAATCGCCATATACAGGGAGCTCCGGTGTAATACTTCGCCGCAACGAACTTCGATTGTGCTGACGGGAAAAAGGAAATGTTAGAGGTGTTGAGGAGATCAGGTGATAAGCAGGGTGGAAATTATGGAGTGATGCGGGGGAATTGAACTTGGTGGAAAAGCATGCTATGGTGACTCCGCTTTCCCCTGCTTTGTTCCGAGAGCCGTCTTGATTCCGTCCAGACATGAGCCGGGTACGGTAAAAGAGCCGAAGCCGCTTCCCGGCGTCGGCGTTTCCACCGGCAGCCCATGAAAATCAGATCCGCCGGTCACCACCAGGCCGCGCCTCTTGGCCTGTTGCAGAAAAAACTCGATATCAGAAGCGGAGGCGCTGGGTGTATAGGCCTCGATACCGTCCAGCCCCAGTGCCGTGTATTCGTTCAGCAGACGGTCCCAATGGTCCCGATCGCTGGTTGCCAGGAGAGGGTGAGCCATGACTGCGATGCCGCCGGATTCATGCACCAGCCGGATAGCCTGGTCCAGAGGAAAGAAACGCTTGGGAATATTGCAGGGGATAAGGTAGCGCTGGAAGGCGTCTTCCATGCTCCGGGCATATCCCTTGGCCACAAGAGCCCTGGCCAGGTGCGGTCGGCCGACGGTGTCGCCGGTGTTCTCCTGAATTTCATGGAAATCCAGGGTTCCCCTCCGGTCTCTCCGGAGACGATCATTGATCCGGTCCAGTATCCGCCGGTTTCGCTCCCGACGAAATTCGCGAAAGAGCGTGAGTTCTTCCCTGAGCTGCTCGGCGTGGTGGTTTATGCCGTACCCCAGGAGGTGAATATCCTGGAAAGAATTCCACATGCTGGAGAGTTCTATCCCCGGCACCACCTCAATACCGCACCCTTCACTGGCGGCTACGGCCTCGTCGATTCCCGCGACACTGTCATGATCGCAGAGGGCAATGGCGCGGAGGCCGACATTACGGGCCATTGCGACGAGTTCCGCCGGAGAACAGAGCCCGTCGGAGCAGGTGCTGTGCAGATGGAGGTCTATGGTGCGCTCTTCGGTGTCTGATGGTAACATGTCGGCTTCTCGCGGAATTTAGCCGTAAAGTGGCGGAGCAATGATACCAGCCGGCCATGCGGAGTGCAAACAAAAATTGCGGCAGAGAGTCTCTGACGGCTGTTCCACGGGGTGTCCATGATAACTTTCGCCGTGAGTGAGGAAAAGAACCGCTGGTTGCGGGAACGGATGGCCCAGCTTGCCGTTGCCGAAACCGACCTTGACGAGCGTTTTGTCCGATCGTCGGGGGCCGGCGGCCAGCATGTGAACAAGAGCTCTACCTGTGTTTACCTGAAGCATAAGCCCACCGGCTTGGAGGTCAAATGCATGGCGGAGCGGAGCCAGTCTCTCAACCGTTTTCTGGCGCGGCGGCAACTGCTGGAGAAGATTGCCGCTTCGCGAGGAGAAGCGACACCTCGTGGCGACCGTCAGGAACGAATCAGGAAGCAGAAGGCCAAACAGCGTAAACGAGCGGTGCTGAAACAGAGCCCACCCGTCGGGGGAGCGGATGATTAAGAGTAATACCCTCCGTATTTTGGAGTTTCACCGGGTTCTGGAAGTCATTGCCGGTTATGCCCACAGTGAGATTTCACGCCAGGCGATAAACGCACTCCGCCCCATCTCTCATCGGGGCGCCATCGAGGCCCGTTTCGGACGGGTGGCCGAAATCCGGATGCTATCCCGGCAGCGTGCCGCACTCCGTTTCGATCTTTTTTCCGATATCGCGCCGCTTCTGGATGCGGTCCGTCCGGAGGGTGCGGCTCCTCCTCCCCTGCTCCTGGCTCAACTTATTCCCGTTCTCACGCTCCTGAGCGGCATCGCCGGCCAGCTCCGTTTCCGGGCCGATGTTCCCTTTTTGCATGAAATAGCGGGAGAACTCACCGGTTTTCCCGACCTCCTGGGCGAACTCCGGAACTCCCTGGACGAAGAGGGGAACATTCTTGACGGGGCGTCCCGGCATCTGGCCGATCTGCGAGCCCGCCAGCGGGGGTTGACGACCCGCATCCGCCGGCGATTGGGGGAGATCGTCAGGGAAAAGGAGCAGGCGATCTTTCTCCAGGATGATTTCATCACCCAGCGTCGGGGGAGATGGGTGATCCCTGTCCGGATGGATTCCAAGGGGCTTGTTCCCGGAGTTGTTCATGATGTCTCCAACAGCGGTGAGACCGCCTTCATGGAGCCACTGGAAATCATCCGGTTGTCCAATGACCTGGAAAATCTGGTGGCCGAGGAAAAAGCCGAGGAGATACGGATACTCAAGGCCCTGGCGTCCTGGATCCGGCAAGAGAGCGCCCCACTTGCAGCCGAATTCGAGACACTCCTCCTCCTGGATCTGCTCAATGCCATCGCTTGTTACGGCGATGCGGTGGGTGGCGAGACCCCGCTCCTCTCCGAAGAGCCCTGTCTGGAAATCATCAGAGGGAGGCACCCGTTACTCCTCCTCCGGACGGTTGAGAAGCAGGTGGGTGAGGTTATCCCCCTGGACTGCCGGCTTGGCGGTGAGTATAACGTCATGGTCATAACCGGTCCCAATGCGGGTGGGAAGACCATTGCTCTCAAGACCGTCGGACTCCTTCTTGCCTCTGCCCTCACCGGTATTCCCGTTCCGGCCGACCCTTCTTCACGGTTCCCACTCTTCACGGGGCTCATGGCGGATATCGGTGATGAGCAATCCCTGGAGCAGAATCTTTCAACCTTCTCCGCCCATATCTCCACGGTAGCCGGGATTATCGGGGAAGTAGACGGTAAAAGTCTCATCCTCTTGGACGAACTGGGGACCGGCACCGAACCGGTGCAGGGGGCTGCCATTGGCTGCGGTGTCCTGAAAGAGCTGTACGAGCGCGGCGCCTTGATACTTGCCACGACTCATCTCACCGAGATTGTCGGGTTTGTCCACCAAACGACCGGAATGGTCAATGCATCCATGGAGTATGACCGGGAGCGATTAATCCCGTTATATAAGCTGAAGAGCGGTGAGCCGGGGCAGTCCCATGCGCTGGAGATCGCCCGGCGCTACGGCCTCCCCCAGCGGATCATCGACTTTGCCCAGGGGATGGCGGGGCGGATGGATTCGGAATTCCATGAGATCCTTGACGAACTGAAGGGGGAGCGCCGGCGTTACGAAGAGATGACCGAGGTGCTGAAGGTGAGAGAATCCGAGCTTGCCAAGCAAGAACGACAGGCGGAGGAGCGGCTGACCTCCCTGGAACGGGAGGCGCTGGAGCGGCGGGAGCGGGGGGTGAAGGAGAGCCGGGAGCTGTTGGATAGTACGCGGCGAGAGGTTAACGCCATCCTGGAGCTGGCTCGCCGTGAGAAGCGACAAGAGGCGCGCCAGGAGCTGGAGCGAGTGACGCAGCAAGTCTCGAGCCGGTCGCGAATCCTTCTTCCCGAAGGGGAGATCCCGGCGGAAGAGATACGGGAAGGGGCAACGGTGCACGTCACGGCTCTAGGTTATGATGCACTGGTGGTCTCGGTGGACCGGAAACAGGGGAGGGCGAGGGTCCGGGCCGGTAATCTGGAATTTGAAACACCGCTCTCCGCCGTGGCACTCAAGACAGGGAAGAAGGTCGTTCCCCCTCTTGGCCGCCGCAGGGTGGAGAGTCCGGAGAAAGAACCATTGACCACGCTCAACCTCGTCGGCACACGAGTGGAAGAAGCGCTTGATCTCCTGGATCAGTTTCTCGATAAAGCCTCCCTGGGGGGGGTGGCGGAGGTGACCATCGTACATGGTGTCGGCACAGGCGCGTTGCGTGCCGCGCTGCGAGAAGAGTTAGCCCGCCATCCCCTGGTCGTATCCCATCGCCGCGGGGAGAGGCATGAAGGGGGGGACGGGGTGACAATCGTAACGTTCTGAACGTGAGACCGGCGGACTGCTCTGTACCATTATAGTAAAAACTAACAATTATAACGTTGACGGTTCGGATAAGGCGATGGTATAAGTCGGGTCCCTTGCGAGGGGCGGTTGAACAGGAAGTAACCGGCGGGAAAAAGTTTTAGTTAGTTGAAAAAAGAAGTTGACACTGCGGTCCGGTTCAAGTATAGTCCACCTTCTGGCCGCAACGAGTAGCAGCCAGGCGGGAAAGCAAGAAGCAGCAGAGTACTTGGTCTTTGAAAACTAAATAGCAGACAGATTGCGGTACCAAGAATTACAAGTAGTGCTAGC
>CAIYUY010000358.1 GCA_903929485.1 uncultured Desulfuromonadales bacterium | reverse complement strand
TAAAACATTCCTGCATCTGTTTTACTTATTAAGTGCCACCTTCAAACTTGAAACAAAAAACAAAAAAAACTTCTCCCCAACTGCCCATCATACATGATATTGTTACTTTCGAGAAATATAGAATTATGTTTTACAAAAGTCAAGTCGGAAAAGCCGCCGGATCGTTTTTCCTCGGTCCCACGAGCTGCTCCGGACAAAATAAAGGAGAGGATATGCTGAATCTCGCCAAAAAAATTCTCGTAGCCATTGACGGATCACCCCAGTCGGACAAGGCTGCCCAGGAAGCGGTCAGGCTGGCGGCAGGGAACCCGAGCCGGTTCAAAAGCACCATCTATGCCATGCTCGTCCTGGCCAATACCCCCAACCCCACCTTCGCCGATTTCATTCCCAAGGGGCCGGTTTCCCAGACCAAGGAGTGGGAAGATCTCCGCCGGAGAGTCTTCTATATCATTGAAAAAGATGCCCGTGACATGGAGATACCTCTGGAGGTGCGTATTGCCTATGGCGATCCGGCTGATGAGCTGATCGCCTGCGCGAAAAAAGAGGAGATCGATGTCATCGTCATCGGCAGCTCCGGCAAGGGGTTCCTCCAGCGAAACATTCAGGGAAGTGTCTCGTATAAGGTCGTTAAAAATTCACCCTGTTCGGTATATATCGTGAAGGGGTAGCAAGGAAGGATTATTTCATCAACAGCTTGAGGACCTGCTTGAGGAGGGTTTCCACCGTATCCCGGGGAGACGTGGAGAGTTCGGACAGGGCTTTCTTGACGACAACCTCCCGGTAACCCAGGTTAATGAGAGCGGAGGACACGTCGTCAACAACCCCCGGCGCAGCGGCGACAGAGTCGGCTGCCGCCAAGGGCTCACCCGCCGGGTCAAGCTTTTGCGCCTTTTCCCGCAGTTCCAGGACAAGGCGCTCGGCCGTCTTCTTCCCGATCCCCGGCACCGCCGCCAAACGGGCAAGATCTCCGGTGGAGAGTGCACGCCGGAGCTCTTCCACCGTGCTGTTGGAAAGGATGATGTTGGCCAGTTTGGGACCAACCCCGGCGACACCGATGAGAAGCTGAAATAAACTTTTTTCCGCCGTGGTCCGGAAGCCGTAGAGATGAATGGCGTCTTCCTTGACGATGGTATGGATCTGCAGGGAACAGCTCCCCCCCCCGTCGGGGAGCTCGTAATAGGTGGAAAAGGGAATCTGAACCCGGTAACCGACACCGTTAACGTCAAGAATAAGGAAGTCCGGAGACTTATGGGCGATGACCCCGGTGAGAAGGGCGATCATGGGAAGAGCCGATGGTTATCCATTATCCCTTATCCTTTTCAGCAGTGTCAGTGAGTTCGCATGACAGATGGCCACCGCCAGGGCGTCGGAGGCGTCGGCCTGGGCCGGCGCCGCAAGGTTCAGTAAAATTTTCACCATCTGCTGAACCTGTTCCTTGGCGGCCTTGCCGTGACCCACCACGGCCTGCTTGACCTGCAGAGCCGAGTATTCGGCAAGCGGAATACCCAGAACGATACAGGCCACCAGTGCGGCTCCCCGGGCCTGTCCCAGCTTCAGGGCGCTCTGCGCATTATTGGAAAAAAAAATATTCTCGACCGCCACCGCGTCCGGGGCATGGCGACGGATAATTTCGGTGATCCCGTTGAAGATCTTTCCCAGGCGGCCGGGAAAATCAGCGGCTGCGTCAGTCCGGATTCCGCCATGGTCAAGAGGGATCAGACGGTTTCCCTCCTTCCTGATGACGCCGTAACCGGTAATGCGTGAACCGGGGTCGATACCGAGAATAATCATATATTCCGCCCGTCCCTCACATCATTTTCTCCATATCTTCGGCGGAGATATCGAAGTTGGCATACACATTTTGGACATCATCGTTGTCTTCCATCCGGTCCATGAGCTTGATCATGTTCTCGGCGTTCTTTCCCTCCAACTCGACCATGGTCTGGGGAATGCTGGTAACTTCGGAGGATTCCGGTTTGAAACCGGCGGCTTCCAGCGCATCCCGCACCGCCGGGAAGGCTGAAGGATCGGTCAACACCTCAATCTGCTCCTCCTCATCCACCACATCATCGGCTCCCGCCTCGATGGCAGCCTCAAATAGTTTGTCAAAATTAACCGATTTGGGGAATACCAAGAGCCCCTTTTTATCGAACATCCAGGCCACGCAACCGGCCTCCCCCATGTTGCCGTTGCACTTGGTAAAGATGCTCCGGATATCGGAAACGGAACGGTTCCGGTTGTCGGTCAAAACCTCCACAAGCACCGCCACCCCGCCGGGACCATACCCCTCGTAGACGATCTCCTCGTAGACGACCCCCTCCATGCCGCCGGTCCCCTTCTTGATGGCCCGCTCAACATTCTCCTTGGGCATGTTCTCGGCCTTGGCCTTGTCAATGGCGGTGCGCAAACGCGGATTCCCGCCAGGGTCGCCCCCCCCCAACTTAGCCGCCACCGAGATCTCCTTGATGATCTTGGTGAAGACCTTCCCCCGCTTGGCGTCGGCGGCCCCCTTCTTGTGCTTGATGGTGCTCCACTTATTATGACCCGACATGATCCGACTCCCCTTGCTGCCGATGAAATAGAGTATAACCCGACCTGTTCCGACTCCCCATGCCGCCGATGAACCATAGTATGCTCTTTGGTAAACGGCTAAAAGTAGCACAGGCTTAACGATGATGTAAAGTGGGAAATTTTCGACTCCCCTGGAGGTTAGCCGAAAGGAGCATCAGCCGACCGCTTGTCTGTTCGGCCGGCTCAAGGAGCAATAATAATGAAGACGGAAACTTTGTTTTGAATTTAAAAATATCTGAAACGTAATTTGCCATACACCCTATCCTTATCAAGTAACATACCGTTTCTCCGCATTTTTATCCAACCGGTAAAAAATTAGCCAAAAATTATGCTTGACTATATTAAAACGTCGTGCTAGAAAATTCGACAATTCGTTGAAGCTCTTTTTAAACGGTTGTTTACCATGAATCCGACTGTAAACCCTCTCATCCGGAGCGAAAAATCTCCCTACTCGGTTCATGCCGTGGCAAGTGTTCTGGATCTTCTGGAACTGCTCACCGGTGAGATCACCGCGCCGACTCTCCCGAATCTGGCGGAGACCATGGGGCTGTCACGGAACAAGGTATTCCGTCTCCTCTCGACCCTTGAAGAGCGGGGGCTCGTGGACAAGGAAGAAAGCAGCGGCTACTACCGCCTGGGGCTTCCGGCCGCGGGACTGGCGCAGAAGATATTGAAAAGCCTCAGTCTCATCCGGATATCCCACCCCATCATGGAAAACCTGGCCCGCAAGCACAACGAGGCGGTCTATATGACCGTACTTTCCGGAGACGAGGTTCTTTTTCTCGACATGGTGGATTCAGGGCAGCAGATCAAGGCCGCATCGCTGGTGGGGGAACGATTTCCCTTCTTCACCAACGCAGCGGGGAAGGCGATTCGGGCGCTGGAGTCTCGGGACATCCTGGAACGCGTTTTCCGGAAACGCCCTCGTCGCCAGTCCGTCATGGACGTGAAGCTTCTGGAAGAGGAACTCAATCAGATCCGGAACCGCGGAGTAGCCGTGGATACCGGCGGACTGGGCGAAGGGATCATTACCGTGGCGGTCGCCGTGCGAGATTATGCCGGCAAGGTGGTGGGCGCGCTGACCATGCTCGGCCCCTCCTTCCGGATGCTCACCGAACGGTTGGAAACAGAGATCATCCCTTCCCTGATGGAAGGGGCGGACATACTGTCATTCAAATTCGGATATGCCAAGATCTGAACGGCGTCAATCCGGACAACCATAAAAGGAGGAGCGAAGGAAAAGCAGCCACCGCGGATACGTCAGGTTACCCTGCAAACTCTCACGAAAGGAGCAACTACCATGGCAGAAAAAAAGTATGATTGGAGTGCAATCGCCAGACACCCGAAGTTCGTGGAACTCCACAGCAAGAAGAGCGCATTTCTGTTCGGCTGGTGGATATTCTCCACCGTTTACTACTTCCTCCTCCCCATAGGCGCCGCCTATGCACCGGGCTTGTTCAAGATCAAGGTCATCGGCGTCGTCAATTTCGGCTACGCCTTCGCCCTTTCACAGTTCTTCGTTTCCTGGGGTTTGGCCCACTACTACGCCCATGTGGCCAACAAGGATTTCGATCGGCTGACCAGAAACCTGATCGACGAACTTCATCTCTAAGCAAAGGAGGATTTCACATGACATTGAACAGATTCATTATCGCCGCATCACTGGCACTCTCCATCGCCACCGCCGCCTTTGCCGAAGAGCCCCAAAAAGCCCCGGCAGGTGCGGTTGACCCCGCAGCCGCCGCCGCGACGGCCACCGCCGCTGCTCCGGCCATGACTCCGCCGGCGGCGGAAACGGCGCCGATCGCCGCACCGGCGCCAAAGCTCACCGTCAAGAAGGAACTGAAGGCCAACAAGGCCATCACCCTCTCCATGTTCGCCCTCATCATCGGTATCACTCTTGCCGTCGTCATCAAGGCCGCCAGCAAGAACAAGACCGCCGCCGACTTCTACGCGGCCGGCGGCGGGATCACCGGCGCCCAGAACGGCTGGGCCATCGCCGGAGATTATATGTCGGCAGCCTCCTTCCTGGGCATTTCGGGAATGATCTCGCTGTATGGTTATGACGGGTTCATGTACTCCGTGGGGTGGCTGGTGGCCTACATCACCGTGCTCCTCATCGTGGCTGAACCGTGCCGCAACGCCGGAAAATACACCATGGGAGATATCCTCTCCTTCCGTACCGATCCCAAACCGGTTCGCGCCGTGGCCGCCATGGCCACCGTGGCCGTCACCACCTTCTACCTCACCGCCCAGATGGTGGGAGCAGGGAAGCTGATGGCGCTGTTGGTGGGGGTCCCCTACAGGACCGCCATCGTGGGGGTCGGCATCCTGATGGTGGGTTACGTCGTCTTCGGCGGCATGACCGCCACCACCTGGGTTCAGATCATCAAGGCCGGCCTCCTCATGGCCGGCGCCTCACTCCTCTCCGTCCTGGTCATGGCCAAGGCCGGCTTCAACCCGCTCCGCTTCTTCGAGATGATCGTCAACAGTCCCGACATCCAGGACCATGTCACCAAGATGCTGCTGAAGGACGGTAAGACCGGCGCCGACCTCCTCACCGGCGTGGATGCCGGACAACGGTTCCTGGAGCCTGGATTATACCTCAAGAATCCCCTTGATCAGATCTCCCTGGGGATGGCCCTGGTTCTCGGCACCGCCGGGATGCCGCACATCCTCATGCGCTTCTTCACCGTCCCCACGGCCCAGGCCGCCCGCAAGTCGGTCATTATCGCCATGTGGATCATCGGCATATTCTATGTCCTGACCACCCTGCTGGGCTTCGGCGCAGCCATCAACGTCACCCCCCAGGGAATTACCCAGGTCGATGCGGGAGGCAACATGGCCACCCTCCTCCTGGCCCAGCAGCTGGGCGCCGACATTGCCCCGATATTTGGTGACATCTTCCTTGCCTTCCTCTGCTCCGTCGCCTTCGCCACCATCCTGGCGGTTGTTTCCGGCCTGGTTCTGGCGGCTTCGGCAGCCATCGCCCACGACATCTATGTGAACGTCATCAAGGATGGCCACGCCGATCAGCACGAGCAGGTCATGGCGGCCCGGATCACCTCCCTGGTTGTGGGAGTATTGGGGATCATCATCGGCATCGCCGCCGAAAAACAGAACGTAGCCCACCTGGTGGCCCTGGCCTTTGCCGTCGCTTCCTCCGGCAACCTCCCCGTGGTCGTGCTCTCCCTCTTCTGGAAGAAGTTCAATACGGCGGGGGTCATCGCAGGCCTGGTGGTGGGAACCATCGCCTCCATCGGCCTGGTCATGGTCTCCCCCAACATGACCTATCCCAAGCTGGAAGCAGCCAAGGGAGAGAAGATCATCCATGCCATGGAAAAGAAGATGGCGGCGCTGGCTCCGGGCGCAACCCTGGATGCCAAGGATCAAAAAGCCCTGGACAAAGCCAAGGTTGATCTGTTGAACAAGGACGGCAAATCCATCCTCGGCCTGGATGCGCCGATCCTGACCCTGAAGAACCCGGGAATCATCTCCATCCCGCTGGGCTTCCTGGCCGCCATCCTGGCAGCCCTGGCGTTCCCCAGCAAACGTTCCGAGGAGATGTTCGACGAAGTCTATGTCCGCCAGAACACCGGCATCGGCATGGCCAAAGCCATAGATCATTAAGAGCGTTCCTGTCGCGGCTGAAACGGGGAAGGCAAAACTGCCTTCCCCGTTTTACTATCACCCAACAACTGTCCGCCAGAGGCCAAAATCCCGTGCCCGACATCCAATCCCGGAAGGAACATAACGCTCATGATCTCCTGCGCCGGCTTCTGGAGCAGAGCCGCTACCTGGAGAGCGGGGAGATCATCCGGTTTCTGACTGCCTTTCGGGAACAACTGGATGGTGAAATCAGTCAGATAACGGAGTTTACTCACCAGCGGGAAGAGCTTCTCACCCGGATCACCACCTGCCGTGACTACCTCCGCCTGGGCGAACTCCACCGGCGGCTGAATGAGCTGGAGATGGCCGAGTTCCTCAAGGTTCATTCCGTCTTTACCCTCCATCATAACTGCACGGAGTACCGGGACCTCCTGGCGCAACAGGCGCTACTGCTGGTTCAGGATGAGCTGAAAGAGAACGGCAGGGGAGAGCCTCCCGTCCCTTACGCACTCCTCAGCACCGGGAGCGACGGCCGTGACGAACAGACGCTCATCACCGACCAGGACCATCTTATCGTCTACGGCGACGGAGGGGGGGATGACGCCGACCTCTGGTTCGCCGATTTTTCCCGCCTCCTGGTGGAGCGACTGGCGGAAATCGGTTTCGCCAAATGCACCGGCGACATGATGCCTTCCAACCCCACCTGGCGCGGCTCCTTTCAGCAGTGGCAGCGCCGGCTCATCAGTATCGTCCGGTACGAATGCGACCCGGCGGATTTCGGTAAGAACATGATGTCCCTCATCGTCCTTTCCGACGCCCGCTACGTGGCCGGCGCCCAGGATCTGGCCGAGGAGCTTGTGGAAACAATCAGATCGGTGGAGCGGGATTATTTCCAGGCTCTCTGGGGGATGGCCAAGGCGGCCACGGAGATGAAGCTGGCCTTGGGCTTTCTCAAGCGGCTCTGGACGGAAGGAACCGGAGAACACAAGGGGGAGTTCAACCTCAAGCTTCTCGCCTGGGCGCCATTGATCATGAATGTCCGGATACTGGCCATCAATCAAGGAATTCCCGCCACAAATACCATCCGTCGCATCGAACTCCTCCAGCAGGAGCGGAGTTTTTCACCCGCCATGGCCGCCGGCCTCAGCCAGGGGTACGAGGTTCTCACGCGACATCGGATACTCCTGCAGATCCGGGTCATCAAGGGGATACAGAATGACTCCCACTACCTCAATCCCTACGAACTCGCCGCCGACGAGCGGGAAAGTATCCGCCAGGCTCTCCTGAAGATCGAAGAACTCCAGAAAACAATTCACACTAATTTTTCCATCGTTTGAAAATAATTCAGCATTTACAATTTACCAGGACTATGGCATAGTCGCGGCCATGATTAAAAAGTTACTCATCATCTCCCCGCACTTCCCGCCGGTGAACGCTCCGGATATGCACCGGGTGCGCCAGAGCCTCCCCTCCCTGGAGAAGTTCGGCTGGCGACCGGTGCTCTTCACCGTGGAACCGGGAGATGTGGAAGGAGCCAAGGATCCCCTGCTGGTAAAGACACTTCCGGAAGGAACGGAAATTTATCGCGTCAGGGCCCTCCCCGCGTCATGGACTCGAAAAATCGGCCTCGGCAACCTGGGGATCAGATCCTACCTGCAACTGAGAAAAGCCGTGGATCGCTACTTGAGCGAAAACCGGGTTGAGCTCATTTATTTCAGCACCACCGTCTTCGTCTCCATGGCCTTGGGCCCTCACTGGAAGCGAAAGTTCGGCGTCCCCTTCGTCATCGACCTCCAGGATCCCTGGCGCAATGATTATCACCTGTCAACCCCCCCGCGGGAACGACCGAAAAAATTCTGGTTCGATTATCGTCTGAATAAATTCCTGGAGTCGCGCACCATTCCCGAAGCATCGGGGATCATCTCCGTATCCCCGGCGTACCCGGAGGAAATCAAACGGCGCTACCCCTCCACGGCGACCATGCCCATGCTGACCCTCCCCTTCAGCGCCCTGCCGGTGGATTTTCAAGTCGCCGAGCAACTAAATCCAAGGAATCACCTGTTTACGCCGCAGCCGGGGCATATTAACGTGATCAACTTGGGCGCCATCGCACCGAACATGATCCGGAGCATCGACGCCCTGTTCGCCGCGGTGAGAAAGGGGGTTGACCGGGACGCTCCGCTCTTCTCAAGGTTTCGGTTCTTCTTTGTGGGAACCAGTTACGCCTATCCCCACAAGGGAGCAAGGATCGTGGAGGATCTGGCCGGACAGCACGGCATCGGTCATCTGGTATGCGAACAGACGGCGCGAGAGCCGTACTTCTCCTCGCTGAAACTGCTCCTTGACGCCGACCTTCTTCTCCTGCCGGGTTCCCTGGACAACGGCTATACCTCTTCAAGGCTTTATCCCTATATCCTGTCCAAAAAGCCGATCCTGGCCATCTGCAACGAGCAGAGCAGCGTCGTCAACATTCTGCAGGCTACCCGCGCCGGAGAGGTGGCGACCTTTCGCCCCGACGAAGAGCCCCACCTCCTGGCCAACCGGCTCCTCCCCATGCTGGTGCGGTTTCTGGCGAAATTACCCTACCTGCCGGCAACGGACTGGACCGCCTTTGCCCCCTACTCCGCGGACAACATGGTCCGCCGACAGTGCGCTTTTTTTGATTCAGTTCTGCCCGTGAAGAAACGGGTGCTTATCATCTCTCCCCACTTCCCGCCGGTAAACGCGGCCGACATGCACCGGGTGCGCCAAAGTCTCCCCTATCTCAAGGAGTTCGGCTGGGAGCCGGTGCTTTTCACGGTGGAACCGGGCTGCGTGGAAGGGGCCAAGGATGACCTGCTGCTGGAGACCCTCCCCGCCGGGACTGAAATCCACCGGGTCAAAGCCCTCTCCGCCTCGCTGACCCGAACTGTCGGCGTCGGCAACCTGGGGATCAGGTCGTTCCCCTACCTGAGAAGGGAAGTTGATCGTTACCTCCGGAAAAACCGGGTTGCTCTCATCTATTTCAGCACCACCGTCTTCGTCTCCGTGGCGCTGGGCCCCCACTGGAAGCAAAAGTTCGGCGTTCCCTTCGTCATCGACCTCCAGGATCCCTGGCGCAATGATTTCCACCTGTCAACCCCCCGGCGGAAACGCCCCAAGAAATTCTGGTTCGACTACCGATTGAACAAGATGCTGGAGGCGCGCACCCTGCCGGAATGCTCCGGCGTCATAGCCGTCTCTTCCGGGTACGTCCGGATGATGAAGGAACGGTATCCATCTACGCAGAACACCCCCTGTCTCACGTTGCCCTTCGGCGCCTTGCCCCATGATTTCCGGATAGCCGCCGCTCTCCCGGCTCTCCGGACCAATCACGACACAATTGATGTCGTTTACATCGGCCGAGGCGGCAGCGACATGGCGAAAGCAGTGAAGATCCTCTTCACCGCCTTCGCCAGGGGACTCCAAAGCAATCCGCAACTTTTTTCCCCTGTTCGCTTCACCTTTATCGGCACCAGCTATGCCTCCGAGGGAAAAGGGATCAAAACCATACAACCGCTGGCGGAACAGATGGGGATAGGGAGCTATGTCACGGAAAGTACCGATCGCCTCCCCTATTTCCAGTCGCTGAAACGGCTGCAAGAAGCCGACCTGCTGTTCATGCCCGGCTCAACGGACCCCTCCTACACCGCCTCCAAACTTTACCCCTATATCATGGCGAAAAAAGCGATTCTGGCGCTCTTCAACGAGCAGAGCAGCGTGGTGGATATTCTCGCTAAAACCCGGGCGGGAGAGGTGGTAACCTTTCGCAATGACGAAAAAATCACCCATGTGGGGATCCGCCTCCAGCCGGTCCTCACGGCCCTGCTGGAGAAACTGCCGTTTCAACCGGCAACCGATTGGGAAGCGTTCGAGCCCTTCACGGCCAGGGAGATGACCAGGCAACAGTGCGACTTTTTCGACAAGGTGGTGGAAAAGAGCGGGTTCCAGGTTCTCCCCCCCCCAGATCCCCCCAGAGATACTGAAGAATCGCCAGAACCGCCAGGCCGGCGGTCTCCGTCCTGAGGATCCGAGACCCCAGGGTCACCGGGATGAAGCCGGCGGCCACCGCCTCCTCCGCCTCTTCCCTGGAAAAGCCCCCCTCCGGCCCCACCAGAAGCGCCACGGAGGCCGGGCAGGGGATACTCTCCAGAATATCCCGCAATCCCTGCCGGCTCTCCCCTTCCCAGAGGAGCAGCTTCACCTCCTGATCGGCCGCGGCCAGGGCCTGAGTCAGAGAGACAATGGCCCCCACCCGGGGGATGTCACTCCGCCGGGACTGCCGGGCAGCCTCGGCGACAATCCGCTCCCAGCGACGAACCCTCTCCACGGCCTTGTCGCCCGCAAGGCGAGGGATGGCGCGGGAGGAGAGAAGGGGGACGAAGGAGGTAGCCCCCAGTTCGCTCCCCTTCTGAAGGATCAGCTCCATCCGGTCCCCCTTGGGTATCCCCTGAAACAGGGTAATTTCAGGAGTTGTCCCGGCAACGGCAACGGCAACGCTCTCCAGGATACGGACAAAAGCCCGCTCACCCTCCACGGAAGTCAACAGAGCGCCATACTCTTCCCCCTCGCCATCGGCCAGGATCACCCTGTCGCCGACCTTGCAGCGGAGCACCCTGATCATATGGCGAAACAGCTCCCCTTCCACCACCCCGACCCCGTCAACGATGGCGCTTTTCCCGATAAAAAAACGTCGCATCAGGCGGCGCGCTGATAGACAAGGGAGCTCCACTCCCCGTCCCGCGAGGGAGGGAGTAACAGAAGGGGAAAGGGAGCAAACCCAGCCAGAACCAACGGCTCTTTTACCACCAGGATGCCGGAGAGGATGAGAAAGCCTCCGGGAGCCAGTCGCTCCACCAGGGTGGAGGCCATCCGGGCAAGATCCTCGGCCAATATGTTGGCCACGACAACCTGAAAGGTTCCGCGGAGCTGTTCCAGGGGGGTCGTGGAGACGGACATCCGGTCGGCCACCCCATTAAGCTCGGCATTTTCAGCAGCCACCTTCACCGCCTCGGGGTCGATATCCAACCCCACAACGGTGGGAATACCCAGCTTGACGGCGCCGATACCGAGAATACCGGAACCGGTTCCCACATCAAGACAGGCCAGGGGAGAAGGATACGCCACCGTTGCAAACTCCCCACTGCGACGGCAGATCCCCTCCAGGGCTTCCAGACAGAGCTTGGTTGTTTCGTGACTCCCGGTGCCGAAGGCCATCCCAGGGTCGATCTCCAGGATCAAATCCCCCTCACGACCCTCGTACTCCTCCCACGTGGGCTTGACCACCAACTGCTTCCCCACGCGAAAGGGTTTGAAATGCTCCTTCCAGGTATGAGCCCACTCTTCCTGCCTGATCAACGTCACCACCGGAGGAGCGAACGTCCAGCCGGGGTTGGCCGCGGACAGTTCCGTCAGGTACAGGGTGATCTGTTCCAGATGAAGCGCAAGAGTGTCGTCCGCGGGGAAATACGACTTGACGGCGGCCTCCCGACCATCGTCAAGTCCTTCGGTGGTGAAGGTATCCACCTCCCGATTTTCGGTGCAGACCCCCACCCCGGAAAGTTCCACCAGGTAGGAGGAGAGGAGATCAACGGCGGCGGCAGGGGCAAGACAGGTTACTTCGGCGCAAGGTTCGATCATTTCAGTCCTTTTTTCATGAGCAGGTAGCAAAACGCCGGGTAACCGTAGCAAAAACGTTGAGTAAACACAATAAAAAACCTTGACAAGCAAGAGTAACGGGTGTAGTCCTCATTAGAATTACGGGTCAGATACGGGAGCTCAATATAATGAAACAAAGGGCGCTGTCTGAAGTAGCGCGGCAAACGGATCTCCTCACGGCAATCTGCCGAGAGCTGCACGCCAACCCGGAAACCGGATTAAACGAACACAAAAGTTCCGCACTCCTGGCCAACACCCTGGAACAGCAGGGATTCACCGTTGCGAGGGGGATCGCGGGGATGGCCACCGCCTTTCGCGCCGAATACGGCACAACAGGACCGGTCATCGCCCTCCTGGCCGAGATGGAC
>CAIYUY010000357.1 GCA_903929485.1 uncultured Desulfuromonadales bacterium | reverse complement strand
TCGTTCGATGGCATCATTGACGGTCATAAAGCTAAAATTCACCTAAAGGTCATCTCTCTCAGGCTCTGGTTTGCAGCGGAAGTTTATCGCAGAGCGTTGGCGCACACCCTCGAAAGGTATCCCGGTTACGACCGGCGCCATTTTGAGGATGGCCGATGCATTGGCGAGCGCCTGCTGATATTCGATTCAGATACCCACATGCTTGCCTGGCAGCATCTGGGAACGGCTCTTTGGAGTGTCGTTGAAGACGAAAAGATAACTGCCAATGAGAGCTGTTCGATAGCGCCATGTTCAAGGATGGGAGATGTTGAAGAACAACTTGTCTATATGGAGCACTGGAACAAAATTGAAGAGGGCCATTATGCCATCACGCTGGTTATTGACCAGGAGCCGATAACCAGAGAATTTACAAAAGAGATCGAGAAGGTTATTGCCAATGGAGAGGCATGGCCTCTGTCCGATACTCCGAGATCAGACGATTACTTCAAGGATCTCTCCGACTTATTCTTTGAATTCAGCTATCAAGAACTTGCCGTGCTCAACCGTGAAGAGGCGGTCGCACCGCTTAGAATAGTGGATAAAGAACTTTTCGAGGCGTGCCGATTCCTGGATATCAGTAAAATAAGACTCGCGCTGCATCGCGGTGCGAATCCGAACGCGCTGCGAATCGAGTCGAATAATACCCCTTTAAAGGCACTTATTGATTATATTTCAAGTAACCAGGAATCCATACAGAAAGATGACAACCGGGGTGGACTTCCAGTAGTTCCGCTTTCAAAAAGTGACAAGGTGGCAATGGTTGAGTTGCTCCTCAAGTACGGAGCACATCCGGATGTTCACTGGTTTGAACAGAGCATCCCGCTAGCGATCGCAGCTTTAATCAATGAAGAGGAAATAGTCGCTACTCTCCTTAAATATGGATCTGACCCGTCAATCCAGACATATTATGATACAGGCATAACGGCCTGGCCGTCTGCCTGGGATTACGCAACTGACATAGATCATAATGAATTCCACCTACAAGAAAATAAGCAGGCCCACGAACGCATTGTCGCCATGTTAGAGACTTTACGTCCATCACCCTATTACGTTCACACTAATACTTCAGAGCAGCATCAGGAATCGCAACCGGCGGCAGAGACCATCACCGATAATGACATATATGCTGATATTCAGCGGCAGGCATCGGAATATCCGCTTACCTGTGAACTGACAGCGTGGGAAAGGGAGTACATAGAATCCAGCGAACATTCCGCTCTGGCTCAAAATTGTTATTACCTGGCCCTTGCCTATAATTCCCATGAGCCACGATGGATACTTGAGCATTGTTCATCAGTTGTGCAGTATACGTCGCAGTCGGTATTCAAGTCGCTTTGCGGTATCAAAGAGTACGGGGAATACCTGACGGGGAAGATAAGGACTCTCTCGGAGGTCACTGCATCCAATCAAGCCCGGTTTGAATTGGGATATTCACCGCACGGGAAACCTTGCGTCATCGGCTACCAGCGTCAGGGAGAATTTTCCTGTGGTTTGGGTGCACGACTATTCTGGATGAGCATTGATCTTGATGGACAGGATCGTATTGAGTCCATATGCGCCGTTACCTGTGCGCCACCAGCCTCAGAAGCTCAAGGAACCGGCATTTTCCCGGGAATTTCAGATGAGCAAATACGATCCGAACTGTCCTGCAAACCTCAGAAAATACCTGTTCAGGCTGAACTGGTTTTCAAACTGTTCGTTCTCGACCCTCTGTCGGAACTGGACATAACGATGATTAACGAAACAAAATCGGTAGTTGCAACGCTTGCACATGCCCAGGTCATTGTGAAATCGACCGGTAGCAGTAAATGGGAAGATGTTGAAGAGCGCAGCAAGTACCATATCGTTTCACTTCCGAACCTGGTCGTGGAACACGCGGGAAACCTCGTCATGCAATTACCAGGGTTGTATTTGGCGCAGCAGATTCGTGAACGTCTGGCGACATATGTATTTCTTGAATAAACGGGATGATAATGCAGGTGGGGAAACCGGCAAAATTGAGGTAGCAGTATCCAATGAAGGAGGATGTCATGGGTGTACACGGGAATCACTGGGAAGCCATTGAGAGCAACTATCCGAAATTTATCGCTGAAATGCTGCCGAAGATTTGCCGGGAAGGAAAACTGATCGGTAAGAACGCCTTTTCACATACGATGGAAGATGTGCCGAACAAAGTCGGCGTTGCCATTGGACTGCAATATGCTGAAACTCCGGTAAATTTTCTCGCCATTATTGTCGCTGAAATTGAGAAAGGCAGCAACCAGCTCTGGTCAGGATATCCCGTCTGCGCCGAGGGAGTCAGTTGCCGACTTGTCATAGATGAAATCAGTACATGGGATAACGGTATCGAGGGGACTATAAAGGCATATGTCCCCGACGGCGGCCTGGTATCTTTTTTCGACCCGTATTTCTTCCTTAACAAGGATCGATATGTCGCCGGCGAAGAAGTCACTGTTAAGCTCGGTGCCCTGGCGTACATGGTCCAAAAATCCGAGCAAATGGAGATCGAGATTAACAAAGGTCCCATGCTGGAGATTCACCGGCAAAGGCTTCTTGAGGATGATCCGAATGCCGATGTAACTTCAATAACGTCTGTACCGATCTCGATGGATGGCGCCGCGATCTATTTCCCCAGAGACGAAGAGCAGGATGAAGCTGAAATCAGGTTCAAGGTCTCGGAAACCGCTTGCTTTACTTGCGCGGATCGCCCTTTCATGCGCCTTTCCGGGATTATCATGCGACCGGATAGCGGCGATGTGAGCATCAACGTCTACGTGTCGGAGCAGGTGTTGGGAGGGTACGTCCCGCAGGTGGGAGACAATGTGGAGTCCGTGGTCTGGATGCAGGGCTACTTGGAGGATACCATCCGCTCATGACCGCCATCATCCTCATGGGCATACCCGCCAGTGGCAAGAGCACCTTCTGCAAGGAGCAATTTTTCTTCACCCATGTCCGCCTGAGCCTGGACATGCTGAAAACCCGTCATCGCGAGAAACTGATCTTTCAAGCCTGCCTTGACGCCAAACAGCCCTTCGTGATCGACAATACCAATGCGTCGGTTGCCGAGCGAAAACGGTTCATCGGTCCGGCGAAAGAAGCCGGGTTCAAGATAGTCGGTTACTATTTCAGTTCACGGGTGCAGGATGCCCTTGAACGTAACCGCCAACGAGAAGAAGAAGCCCGAATTCCTGACAAGGGCGTCCTCGGCGTTGCCGGTCGGCTGAAATTACCCTCCAGGACGGAAGGATTCGACAAGCTGTGGTTTGTCGGAATGGATGGTGTTGGAGGATTTAACATCGAGGAGTGGAACGATGCACTTTGATAAACTGGACAAAATCATGCGGCTCTACGAGACCAACTCGGATCAATGCGTATTACCCGGCATGTACATGATCGCTCGTATCGACGGCCGCAGTTTCAGCCGCCTCACCAAAGAGATATGCCGGTTCGAAGCTCCCTATGACGAGCGTTTTCGTAACATCATGGTGGAAACAGTGAAGCATCTCATGCAGTGTGGTTTTCGGGTCATCTACGGTTACACCCAGAGTGACGAGATCTCACTGCTGTTTCATCGGGACGAGGACACTTTCAACCGGAAGTTACGGAAATACCTCTCTATTCTGGCGGGTGAAGCCAGCGCCAAATTCACCAGCCTCCTCGGCCAACCCGCCGCCTTCGATTGTCGGATCAGCCAGTTGCCCGACCCCGAACTGGTGATCAACTATTTCCGCTGGCGGATGGAGGATGCCCACCGAAACTGCCTGAACAGCCACTGCTATTGGATGTTGAGAAAGCAGGGCTCGGAGGGAGACGCCGCGGCGAAACAGCTTCTTGGCCTGTCGATTCGCGACAAGAATGAACTCCTCTTCCAAAACGGCATCAACTACAACAACCTCCCGCTTTGGCAGAAACGGGGCATAGGTTTCTATTGGCGATCCACGCCGAAAGATGGCTTCAATCCTCAAACCGGTGAGAAAGTCATCACCGAACGTCAGGAGATCAAGGTAGATTTCGATATCCCCTGGGAATACCGGTTCGACAAGTTCCTGCTTGATCTTATTGATCCGCAGATATTTCTCCATCGTGAAACCATGCTGATAGATGAACCGCGAACTGACTACACCACAGGGGGCGCAGAATGAACAAGGTAATACCGCAAATTGAACCTACCTCTACAAAAAACTACCTCAAGGTCCATTGAACCTTTTACTGTAAGTAATTCTTTTCAAATCAGGCAGATAGTGATACTTTGCCGGTCATTTCAGCCACCGGGAGAGATTTTATGACGAAAGCGGATATCGCCGCCAGGATTGCCGACAAGCTGTCCATGACCAGAAATGAGTCAGCGGAACTGACGGATCAGCTGTTCGAGATGATGAAGCAGGTCATCGCTCGTACCACCCCAGCGTGATTTTGAAAAACAGGATCAACGGAACAAACTAATTCAAACGGAATTCCTTCCCCTCATAAACCCTCACCGGATTACCACGCACCAATTCGTTATGAGCATCCCACCGAAGCCTTTGAGCCTTGGCCTCCTCTCTCTCTCCTTGCCGGGCGAGCAGGATGGCAAGCCGTTCCAGTGCCCGTTTGCGGTTGGCGCTCTGGGAGCGTTCGTCCCGGGCGATGGCTGACAACCCAGTGGAGAGGTGAACCGCACGGACGGCCGATTCGGTGGTGTTGACATGCTGCCCGCCGGGACCGCTCCCTTTCATTGTCTCTATCCGGACATCACATCGTCCTGTCCGTATTCAATCAAGATTTTTGCGGAGGAAGGTCGGGATATCGTACTTTGTGTCATCTTCATCCGACAGAGTCCCCTGGGGCTCAGCCCTTTTTACCACAGCTTGCTTTCGCTTGAACGTGGGAATATCCCGATTTATCTCACCACGGGTCGTCACGAGGGACAGATCCCTGTTGCTCCTTTGCTCAGACTTGGCGTCGAACCGGTCGCCAAAGCCGGTGGCGATGGCTGTGACCTTGATGGCCTCCCCCAACTCTTCGTCGATGACCACGCCGATGATGATATTGGCGTCTTCATGCACCTGATCGTGGATTACCCGACTGATGGCATCGAAATCCTCCATGGTCATGGCGGATGATCCGGTGATATTAACGATAACCCCCTTGGCGCCGCTGATATCGATATCTTCCAGAAGTGGGCTGGAGATGGCGCTGGTGGCAGCCTCAACGGCACGGTTCTCTCCCGAACCAATACCGATGCCCATCATGGCCATCCCCCGCTCCCCCATGATCGCCTTCACGTCTGCAAAGTCAGCGTTGATCAGACCGGAGGTGGTGATGAGGTCGGAGATCCCCTGCACCGCCTGACGGAGCACGTCATCGGAGGGTTTGAAGGCGTCCAGGATGGGGGTGTTCTTCTTGGCAAGTCCCAGCAGCCGGTCGTTAGGGATGACGATGAGAGAGTCCACGTGCTTCTTCAGCTCCCGGATGCCGGCTTCGGCCTGAGTCATCCGGTGTTTTCCCTCACGGGCAAACGGCTTGGTTACTACCCCCACGGTGAGGGCGCCCAGCTCCCGGGCCACCTCCGCCACCACGGGGGCAGCTCCGGTGCCGGTCCCGCCTCCCATGCCGGCGGCGATGAAGATCATGTCCGCCCCCTCCAGCAGTGTCCGTAACCCGTCCAGATCTTCCAGCGCCGCGTCTCGTCCCACCTGGGGTTTAGCTCCGGCGCCCAGCCCCTTGGTCAGTTTCCCTCCCAGCTGAATTTTGACCGGCGCCTTGGAGCGTCGCAGCGACTTGTCATCGGTATTGGCCGCAATGAACTCCGCGCCCTGAAATCCATGGTCCACCATGGTATTGATAGCGTTTCCACCCCCGCCGCCGACCCCCACGACCTTAATTTTAGGAGTCCCCAGGATGATTGGTTCTTCGATTTTCGACATTGAT
>CAIYUY010000356.1 GCA_903929485.1 uncultured Desulfuromonadales bacterium | reverse complement strand
ATGCTGCCGTTTTCGGCGATGATCTTGGCCAGGGATTCCAGACGGTGGTCCTTCTCCTGATCTATCTTGTCGAACTCCGGGACGAAGAGGGCGATGGATTCGGCGTCCAGTTCACCGGGGTGGACCCGGAGCCGGGCCAGATTTTCCGTCAGGCGGGGGGGATGAACCGTTCCCTGGGGGAGGGGCCAGGGCTGATCCAGCGGCCCTGCTGCTCTCTGAAAGTGGTTGGAGACCATGACCCCGGAGATCGGTTCCGCCGGATGGGAAGGCCACCACCCCACCACAGTGGAGCGAAGGTCATGAAGCTGAAGGATATTCCAGAGCGCCCGGCAGCTGCGGGAGGAGCAGGAGACGGGGCGGATGCCGTTGCCGTGGGGGTCCGGTTCGGTAAAACCGAGGATGCCGTGACGGAAGGGGCGTTTTCCCGTGGCGATGGAGGTCCAGAGGGTGGGGGAGAGGGAGGGGTAGAGGGTCGCCAGGTTCCCCATGATCCCTTCATTGACAAGTCGCTGCAGGTTCGGCATCTTGCCGGCGTCCAGGAGCGGGGTGATCGTCTTCCAGTCGGCGGCGTCCCAGCCGATGAGCAGGACCTTGGGGGGAGAGGCGGGCATGGTGAGGCTCCTGGATCTGGGGTAGGGACGAATAATCGTTATCGGGTCTGTAGGGGCGAAAAATTGGTGATGTCCCCATTCCGTTGACATAGACATCATCCTGTTCTTTTTGCTTGTCATCCTGAGCGACTTGTGCTGAGCGTAGTCGAAGCAAGCGAAGGATCTGCTTCTGTTTGAAAAGCAGATCCTTCGCGTTGCTCAGGATGACAAGCAAAAGACTGTCATTGCGAGCGTAGCGAAGCAATCTCAAAACTGACAACATGCTGAAATAAAGACAGATTGCTTCGTCACTTCGTTCCTCGCAAAGACTCCGAATAGACTTTTTGCGAGGACATCAACGTTGAATCAGCGCGAGTGAGCAGAGGTGAGGGTTTGTTACGCCGCCTGATCCTGCAGCGCTTCCCGTTCCTGCCGTCGTCGGCGGTGGACGGCCAGCCCGCCGGCGCCCAGGGCGATGAGAGCCAGGGCGCAGGAGGTCGGTTCGGGGACGGCGGCTGGCCCGGTCGCGCCGACCTGGATGGGTAAATTGGCAGTTGTCTCCTTTGCCCAGCCGTCGATGCTAAAGGATGGACCGGTGCGGTTAACTTTAGCTATATGCATCCATCCGTAATACTTATTGGCATCACCGTCCGCGCCGAACCTGATGCCGATATAGCCGCCCGCGGAGGAGGTGGGGAATTGCCCACGATTGAAAAATTTATTGGTATTGGTGAATCCGACGTAAAAGATTAGACCGGTCATGCCAAAACCTAAACCCGGGCCAACAGCTTGATTAGCCGTTAACAATAAAGCAGATCTGCCACCTACGTTTATTTTATATTGAGCATTTCCAACCATGTAACCAGCCTTCAGTGAAGAGCCACCATTATTACTGGCAATTACTCTGGCCCTAAAATTAGTGCCAGTTATAATTTTGCCTGCGTCGCCGCCAGCTGGCACGTTGACTGAGGTGTATAAAATGGCGGCGTCCGCCGTTCCGGCGGACGCCAGGGCCGCTCCGGCCGCTGCCGCGTAGGCTGCCAAGCGTGCATACTGTTTTCCCTCTTTCATTGCTCTCTTTTTCATGAAACATTCTCCTTGTCGAATATAATGACAGGTCAGGACCTGCCATGGCCGCGGGGATAACGAAAAAAAATATGGTCTGTTCCGGACTTGCTGTGGTTTCGCCCTCAATGTCAACAGGGTGGGAACATCACCCAATCAAATGCGGGCGATTCAAATGCGGGCGATTCAAAGGCGGGCACGGCATGCCGTGCCCCTACGAAACCAACCACCCTTCACCGGTTTTTGTTCTTTTCACCCTTCACCCTTCACCCTTGCCTTTCACCCCACAATCAACGACGAGGAGAAACTGTAGCCGACT
>CAIYUY010000355.1 GCA_903929485.1 uncultured Desulfuromonadales bacterium | reverse complement strand
TTTCCGCTTGTCCGGCTTAGCTTTTACGACGGTATCGCGTGCGCCATCGGAAACAAGCCGGCAGGAAAGACCTTGCGGTTAAGCGGGGTTTCCGGTTATCATGTTTCAATTTTCCTAAAGACATACGCCATGAATAGATATCTACTTCTCAATACCTTCCTGACTTTCTGCATCGTCGTCGCCCTGGCGGCGCTGACGGCGCACGTCATCGGCTACCGTCTCGCCCACCTCCTGCCGCTGAAGGTCACCGCCAAGCCGGCGTCATCAGCACCGGCTCCGGCGGAAGAGCTCCTCTCCTTTGCCCCCATCCTGGAAAAGGGACTTTTCGGCAAGGGGACCATGGGGAAGCTGACCCCACTGGTCAAGGAGTCGGCAACCGGCGCCGGCGCCGCCACGCCGGTCACCGATCTGCTCCTCCTGGGGACCGTCATCGGCTCCATGCGGGAGAGCTTCGCCATGGTTCAGAAGACGAGCTCCAAGGAGGAACGGCTCTTCCGGCTGGGGGAGAAGGTCTATGACGCCGGTCCGCTTCTGGCGGTGAAGTCGGACCGGATCGAGATCGAACTGGGGGGGAAACGGACCACCGTTTACATGCCCGATGCCGCCCCACGCAGCGCCGCGCCTCCCTCTCCCCCGGGGACGATGCCGGGTTCGGCGGTGGCCCAGACCGGCGTCGGAAGCTTTGTCATCGATCAGAAGGCCCTCAACGCCACCCTGGACAACATCGGTCAGGCCATGAGCGACGCCCGGCTTCTCCCCAGCATGAAGGAGGGGAAGGTGGAGGGATTCAGGATCTCCGAGGTCAAACCCGCCGGGGTCTTCGGGATGGTGGGGATCAGGAACGGCGACGTATTGCTCCGGATCAACGACTTTGCCATCGACTCCCCGGAAAAGGCGATTCAATCTCTGGGGGCGCTGAAGGGGCAGACCCGGTTGAAGCTGGATCTGGTGCGGGACGGTCAGCCCACCAGCTTTACCTACGACATACGATGAAAAAGCCGGGACTAGGGACCGGGGACCGGTAAAACCGTAAAGATTTTCCCAGTCCCCAGTCCCCGATTCTAAGGAGGCTTCCTTGAGGCACTGTTTGAGAAATCTTGTTATGGCGCTCCTTCTGCTGCTGATGGCCGTTCCGGCGTGGGCGGGGAAGGGGGTGGTCCTCAACTTCAGCGACGTGGATATCTCCACCATGGTGAAGTTTATCAGCGATCTCACCGGGAAAAACTTCATCCTGGATGAACGGGTGAAGGGGAAAATCTCGGTTTATTCGCCGGCCAAGCTCTCCACGGACGAAGCGTTTAACGTCTTTACCTCGGTGCTGGAGCTGAAGGGGTTCACGGTGGTTGCCGCGGGGAAGGTTCACAAGATCGTCCCCCTGGCGTCTGTCCGGCAGTCGGGAACCAGAATCGTCGCCGCCGGCGACAAGGTGGCGGTGAACGACGCTTATCAGGCCCGGATCATCACCCTGAATAACATCTCCGCCCAGGACGCCGTGGCTTTTCTCCAGCCGGTGGTCTCAAGAGACGGCCATATCGCCCCCTTCGGACCGGGAAATATGCTTCTGGTGGTGGATTCGGCCCTTAATATCCAGAAGCTCCTGGGAATTTTGGAGCTTATCGATACTCCCCAGCGGCGTGAAGGGGCTGAACTGATCTTTTTGAAAAACGCCCCCGTTGACGGTGTCGCCGCATTGGTGAAGGATTGGCTGGGGGGGCGGGACAAGGGACAAAAGGGTTCGGGAACGCCGGCGTCCGGCGGCGGGATCGTCATCGCCGACAGCCGTTTGAACGCCCTGGTCGTTTTCGGCTCCGACAAGGACAAGGAAGATATCAAGCGGCTCGTCGCCCTGCTGGATATTACCCCCCCCACCGCCAGCGGCAAGATCAATGTCTATTTCCTGGAATACGCCGACGCCACGGAGATGGCCAAGGTGCTGGACGGCTTCATCAAGGGCGCCGGGGCGACCCCCGTCGGGGCGCAAGCGGGAGCTACTCCCGGCCAGCAGTCCCCCTTCGAGAGCAGCAAGATCAGCGTCACGGCCGATAAGCCCACCAACTCCCTGGTCATCGCCGCCTCCCCCAACGACTACCAGAGCCTTCTCAGCGTGATCCAGAAGCTGGACAAGCGGAGGAGGCAGGTCTATGTCCAGGCGACTATCGTCGAGGTTTCGATTACCAAACTTGAATCTCTGGGGGTTCAAACCTCGTTGTTAAGCGGCGGCACGACTTCTTCCGCAGCCGGGGCCGCGGTCATAGATCCGTTCAACATGCTGGGCTCTTCATCCCCTCAGATGGCGGCAATTATTAAAGCGTTTAGCGCCATTTCTCCGTCGAAGAACAATAACATATCTGTTGTTGTGAACGCTCTTTACTCCGATGGCGTGCTCAATATCCTTTCCACCCCCAACATCCTTACCTCGGATAATAAGGAAGCGGAGATTTTCGTGGGGGAGAACGTCCCCTTTGTGGGGAGTATTCAGAATGTGGGGAGTACCGGTCTGACTCAGCAGTCCGTGGAGCGCAAGGATACCGGTATCAAACTCACGATTACCCCTCAGATCACCGAGGGAGATTACATCAAGATGGATGTCTATCAGGAAATTTCCGCCATCAAACCGACCGCCACCAGTACAACCACGGTTAATCCCTCCGATCTCATAACCACCAAACGTTCCGCCAAGACTTCGGTAGTGGTCAAGAGTAACGAAACCATCGTCATCGGCGGATTAATCGGGAGCAAAGAGACGGAAAATATCAGTAAAGTCCCGCTCCTGGGGGACATTCCGCTCCTGGGGTGGCTTTTCAGAACTAAAAGCATGAGTGTGGAGAAAACAAACCTGATCATTCTTCTGACCCCTCAAGTTGTAAAAGACGCAGCGGCCATGAACGGCATCACCGAAAAGCGGCGGGAGCGGTTCAACGAATTCATGCAGGACACGAAGTCGCTGGACATCCCGGCGGAAATCAACCGGAAGCCATGACCATGAGCGCCGACATGGAAAACGTCGCCCTCCGGTTGGGGATCCCCTTTCGCCCGACGGTGGAGGACGCCGAGGTTGACACGGCTCTCCTGGGTCGACTTCCCCTGGCCTTTGCCCGGAACAACCTGATCCTCCCCCTGCGGGAAGCAGAAGGGGTGCTGACGGTGGCCTGCGCCAACCCGGCCAACTTCGCGGCGCTGGATGAGGTTCGGGGGCTCTTCGGGATGCCGCTTCAGGTGGTGGCGGTGCCGCGACAGGCGCTGGTTGAGGCGCTGAACCGGCTCTACGCCCGCGCTTCGGGGTCGGCCCGCGACGTGGTGGAGGAGTTGGAGGGAGAGGAGCTCTCGGCAGTGGCCGGCGCGTTTTCCGGCCCACGGGATCTTCTGGATCTCACCGATGAGGCGCCGGTGATCCGGCTCCTCAACTCCATCCTCTTCCAGGCGGTGAAGGAGCGGGCCAGCGACATTCATATCGAGCCCTACGAGCGGGAGATGGAGGTCCGCTTCCGGGTGGACGGTATCCTTTACCCCATGCTGACCCCCCCCAAGGTGATCCAGGAAGCGCTGGTCTCCCGGGTGAAGATCATGGCGGGGCTCAATATCGCCGAAAAACGTTTGCCCCAGGATGGCCGGATCAGGGTCATCGTGGCGGGGCGCGACGTGGATATTCGGGTCTCCATCATCCCCACCTTTTTCGGCGAACGGGTGGTGCTTCGGCTCCTGGACAAGAACAAGGGGCTCCTCACCCTGGAGGACATGGGACTGCTGCCGCGGGAAGTGGGCGCCATGCACCGGCTCCTTGCCCGCACCAGCGGGATCGTCCTGGTCACCGGACCCACGGGGAGCGGCAAGTCCACCACCCTGTATGCGGCCCTCAACCACCTCAACTCGCCGGACAAGAATATCATCACCATCGAAGATCCCATCGAGTATCAGCTCAAGGGGGTGGGGCAGATCCAGGTCAATCCCAAGATCGATCTGACCTTCGCCGCCGGGCTTCGCTCCATCCTCCGCCAGGACCCGGACATCGTCATGGTGGGGGAGATCCGGGACGCCGAGACCGCGGAGATCGCCATGCAGGCGTCGCTCACCGGTCATCTGGTTCTCTCCACCCTCCATACCAACGATTCGGCCACGGCGGTGACCCGGCTCATGGACATGGGGATCGAGCCGTTCATGGTGGCCTCCTCCCTTTCGGCGGTCCTGGCCCAGCGGCTGGTCCGGCGTCTCTGCCCCCACTGCAAGGAGGAGTATGTTCCTCATCGGGAGTACCCCGGCATCGTCCTCCCCCCCACCCTCTTCCGGAGCAGGGGGTGCGACAAATGCTTCAATCTGGGGACTCTGGGGCGTTTTGGCCTTTATGAGCTCCTCATCGTGGACAGCGAACTCTGCTCCATGATCATCCGTCAGGCCCCCGCCGGGAGCATCAAGGAGTATGCCGTTTCCCGGGGGATGCTGACCCTGCGGGATGACGGCCTGGCCAAGGCCGCGGCGGGGCTCACCTCCCTGGAAGAGATTCTCCGGGTGACCCAGGAAGATTATGCCGACCTTCCGGTATAAGGCTTATGCCGCCGGCGGTCGGGTGAGCTCAGGCTCCCTGGAGGCGGACAGTCCCCGGGAGGCCCAGCAGTTCCTCAGGGAGCGGGGCCTTTACGCCACGGAAGTCGTCCCGGATTCCGCCTCACTCCCTGCTGCTGCCGGATTTTTCCGGCGCGGCATCACTCTGGCGGAACTCTCCCTCATGACCCGGCGGCTGGCCACTCTGGTCGGCTCCTCGGTCCCTCTCTACGAGGCCATGACCACCCTCCATGAGCAGGAGAGCGAGGGTGAGCTGAAACGGACCATCTCCCGGGTCAGGGACCGGTTGGCTCAGGGATCGAACCTTGCCGCGGCTCTGGCCGCCGAACCGGCGGTCTTCGGCGAAAGTTACGTCAGCATGGTGGCCGCCGGCGAGGCGGGGGGGGCGCTGGAAACGATCCTGGAGCGGCTGGCCGAGTTTCAGGAGGACCAGCAGGCGGTGAGTAGTCGGGTCACCGCGGCGCTGGCGTACCCGATCCTCATGATGGTGGTGGGGGGTGGGGTCATGCTCTTTCTCCTGGGTTTCGTCATCCCCAAAATCGTGGTGATCTTTGAGCAGAACAAGGCGGCCCTCCCCCTCATCACCCGGCTCCTCATCAGTAGCAGCAATGCTCTCCGGCAGTGGTGGTGGCTGTTG
>CAIYUY010000354.1 GCA_903929485.1 uncultured Desulfuromonadales bacterium | reverse complement strand
ACCGGTCTGGGTGGCGGCCCAGCTGTAGCCCGTAGCCAGAGTGTTGCTACCGCTGTAGGTGCCGTACACGGACTGAGTCCCGCTGCTGAACCTGCTGAAGTTGGCCTTGGTGATCTGGAATCCCAGCTGAATGATCCCGTTTCCCATGGGGCTGGTGGTATAACCGCTGTGACAGGTGGCGCAGAGCATGTTATAAGGAGCGCCCGTATGCTTGGCGTGGGCGCCGACGACACCCCCCGTGGCGTTGGTGGCGGTGGTGGCGACCAATCCGCCGGCGCTGGGATGACAGCTGCCGCAGGTGGCCGAGGCGCTGAAGCCGGCGGAGTGGCTGTGGCAGAGAATGCAGTCAAGACGATTGTTATGGCTCTTGGTTACCGTCGCCTTGACGGAGCTGTATTGATGATAGATAGTGTTGTGATGACATACTTCACAGACGTTGGTGGAGCTGTTGAGGTTGGCGCGCTGATCGTTTCCCATCACTCCCATGAGCGTGACGCTGCCGGAAGTAATCCGGTTGAAGGTGACGGGTCGCAACCCGGTGGGGGTGGAGATGGTGACGGCGACCCGCTTGATGTTGCTGGTTGCCGCGTTGTGGCAGGTGCTGCAACCGTAGGTTGTCCCCCAACTGCCGTACTTGGTCCCCAGATTGGCGCTGTTATGCATGAGGGGACTCGTCACTGCGGCGCTTGTTACCCCTGGCTGGAACGAGAGAAACAGAGTCAGCAGCAGTGCGCCGAAAAACAGCAGACTGTTGTAAGCTCTCCACCTCTTCACGGTAATCTTTTCGGCTAATTTTTTTCCCATGGCAACCTCACCTCGTCGTCTGTTTCGGTATGATAGCAAGTAACTATGGCGGTTGCCGGCCCGATTACCATCGGGCCGGCTCGTTACCACGGGTTATAGTTTTGAGTGGCAGATGACGCACTCGGCGCCCTTACCCACGTCGGAAGTCCAGTTAACGGCCCGACCGTTATGGCAGGCGATGTTACTGCAATTCCCTGAGCTGTACATGCTGTTATTCAGCAGACTTTTTGCGCTGTCCGTGGAGGATGCGCCTGTCTTGTAGGTTGTGCGGCTCCAGTAACCTCCCGCCGCCGTGTAGCCGGCAAAGGAGACGGGGCGAAGCTGTGCCTTGGTTTTAATGCTGCTCCCGGTCCAGAAGGAGAGGTCACTCTTGCCGTTCACATGCAACGACCGGTCGGTGATGACGGCGCTCCCCTTCAGCGGAGCGCGACTACCGTTATGGCAGGAGGCGCAAGCCGTATTTTTATCATTGTACGCCACACTGGTGGTCGCATTATGGCAGAGGTTGCAGCTCATGGTGGTGGACTGGGCCGGATCGCCGTGACCGGCGGACTTACCTACCGCTCCCCCGGCGGAGTAGGTGCCGAATCTTCCGTTGAAGATATCATCGTTATGAATACCCACAACATGGGCCGCATGGGCGCCACTGGTTGGACTGTTGCCGTGGCAGGCGGCGCATTTGTCGCCGGTGATGGGTCCGCCGTACCAGTTGGGGGTAGTAACATAGGTCGGAGTCGCCTGACCGTTACTGTGACAGTAGACGCCGAAGCAGGTGACGTTGCTTCCGGCGGTGATTACCGTCCGGGCGGCAGCCGCCGAGTTTTTGGCCTTGAGAGTTCCGCCGGCAGCGGAGGGAGTCAGCAGTACATCCACGGCGCCGTTAGCATGCAAGGCAGGGTCGGTGGGGTGACAGTTGGCGCAACCAAAGGCGTAATAGGTACCCGCCGTCAATTCCGAACCGCTGGACTTGTTGGCCGTATAGTTATAGAAGCGGATAGCGGAAGGGAGGGTTCCCACATGGGCCGCGTGAGCTCCGCTCAGCGTCGGGTGACAGGTTGTGCAGTTCAGGGGACCCACCGTGCTCCAGACAATGGGCTGGTAAACCGGCGGAGTTGCGCCGTTACTATGGCAGTAGCTGGTGGAACAGGTAACCGTGGAGGGAGTCCAGGTCGTCCCCACCGCCGTGCCTGAGAAGGAGATATCAACGACGCCATTGGTATGTCTGCCGGCGCCCACAATGAGGGTGGTGTTATTGATCACCGTAGCCGAATGGCAGACCACGCAACCGAAACTTGCCAAATGTTTTGGGTGAGCGTTGCTGGTCATGGGCGAAGCGTGGCAGCTGCCGCAGTTTGTCTTTGTCCCCCAGACCGGAGAGGCGACCCGCACGTTACCAGCCCCTTGAACGCCGTTACTGTGGCAGTAGGTGTTGGCGCAGGAGCCGAAAACTCGCGAAGGAGCTTGGCTGGGGAAAAAGTTATTGGCTGCGCCGGTGTACCCCAGAGTCGCGTCGAAATGGACGGGGCGACGTCCTGCGCTGGTGGCGTGGTCATAGGTCCACTTGGCCTGACCGGCCACGCCGCCATCGGAGTGACAGGGGGTACAGGTCAGAGGGCCGAAGAGACCGCCCCACGCGGCGACATTGGCGTAATGGGTGGAGTGACTCACCCCGCTGACCCCAAAGGAAGGGGGAATGGTGTGGCAGAGATTGCAGTCACCGGGAGTCTGAGGCATGGCGCTCCCCCAGACGGGCGTTTGGGTCTCGAAATGACAACTCACATTGGAGCAGTTGCTGAGAACCGGCGCCGTAGTCTGATTGAAGAAGATCGGCTTGTTATAACCGGCCGCGCCTCTCACCGACGAGTAGTTATTCAGCGTGTGCGCCATCTGAATCGAGCCGTTATAATGTTCCAGGGTGTAGCCTGAACTGTTATGGCACTTGACGCAGGTGAGGGCATTGGCGCCGGCATGAGTCTGGTGATTCCCCTGAAACGCGCCGACTTTCCAGTCGCGAATCGCGGAATCCACCGGCGGCAACCCGTGGCACGAAGCGCAGGTCAGGTCGGTGTACTGACTCAGTGCCGCCGCCGATCCGGCGGACAGCAGCAGAGTCAAGGAGAACAGCCAGATCATCAGCGGCGCGTTCTTGGTTCCCACTCTCGGTTTCCTCATCATGTTCGACTCCTTGTCTATTCTCACCAAGATCCTGAAAACAGTTCACGACGGGAGGGGATTATCTCCCCTCCCGCCTGCTCATTAAAGACTATTTACCGCTGATTGCTCCACCGGCGCGACGGCTGGAAGTGACACTCCACATTGGAGCAGTTACCGCTCCTGTTATTGCCGGCAGTCAGCTTGGCGCCGGTGTAGCTGATCATGGCCGCCGGGGAAAAGCGATACTTCTGATCCACCTTGACCGACACATTGGCGATATTCGTCTTTACCGGCGTGGCCATGAGGTGTGTAGCGGCGCCGCCGTTGTGGCAATTGGTGCAGTTGAGCCACCCTTCGGAAGCCACGGCCGTCGCCTTCACGTGGGCCGGAACAAAGTGAGCGCCGCCGCCGCCGCTGTAATCCTCGAAGCGGCCATTGACGAAGTTGCCTGCGACACCGTAGGTGAGTCCGGCCACGTTCTTGGGAAGCGGCGGATAACCGTGGCAGGTGTTACAGGAACCGGAGGGTTTGAAAGCCCCCCCAACTGCGTTATGTCCGTGACAGCCGAGACAGCCGCTGGTGTAATGGGCGGTTTCAGGGACGCCGGCACGGAAATGAAGCGTCTTGGTGTGGCAGACCTGACAGAGTCCGCGATTGTTGGTCGTATTGATGAAGCCGTAGGTGGCGTCGGTGTAGGCGATGCCGTAGGTGGTGGCATTGGTCCAGGAGCCCTTCAACTGGGTCCGAATCATGGAGAGGTTGCTGCTCCCGTGGGGATTATGACACATTTTACAAAGCATGTCCTGCGCCCCACCCTTGACGGAAAAGTGAGTGCTCATGTTCTGGAAAGCAGGGATGGTCTTACCGGCGACCTTATGGCAAGTGGCGCACTGACTGTTGTCATTGGGCTGAGCGGCGGGGAGCCGCACGGCATCGCCGATGACGCCGGAGATATGCGCCGTGGTGGCGTCATGACAGGTGGTGCAGACAGGCAAGCCGGTCGTGGCGCCCCCCTTGGAATTGGTGGGTGAAGTATGTCCCTTGCTCTTGCTCAGAGTCTCGTCGGGAGCGGTGACAAAGGCGCCGGCTCCCGTGGGGATCACGGAAAGGAGCGGCGTCATGTGACAACCTTCGCAGGTGATGGCGCTGCGGGCCGTTTTCCAGTTGGCCACCGTCAGCACGGTGTTGCCGTGGCAGTTGTTACCGGCGATGCCGGCGCCGCAGGAAGCAAGGTTAACATCCTTGACGTTGTTCACATGAGTTGCGGGATAGGTCGTATGGCAGACCTTGCAGGAGGTAGCGGTGGAACCGCCCGGAAGGGACTGAAGGTAGGTCGGGCCATAGGCGACTGCGGCACTGTTGAGATGAACCGAGTGAGCATTGGTGGTAAGGGTTGCATTATCGGCCTTGTGGCAACTGCCGCAGGTGACGGAGGCCTGACTGTTCCAGACCGGGGTTACGGTAGCTCCGGTGTGACAGTAGGTCGTACCGCAGGAGGCTACGCCGGAACCGGCGCCTGCCATGCCGCCGAAGGCGACGTCTACAACCTTGTTCGTATGAAGGCCGAAACCGGTAACAGGGTTGATGGTGGTGCTGTTGGTGACGGTGCCGGCATGACAGAGCTCGCAACCGAAGTTGTAGGGGGCGGCAAGGTGAAAGCTATGGCCGTTACTGATCATGGGTGAGGCATGACAACTGCCGCAGGTGGTTCGGGTCCCCCAGGCAGGGGTGGCGACGGTCACATTTCCCGCTCCCTGAACACCATTACTGTGGCAGTAGGTGTTGGAGCAGGAGCCGAAGACGCGCGAGGCGGCCTGGCTGGGGAGATAGTTGGTGGCCGCTCCGGTATAGGCCAGGGGCGCGTCAAAATGGATGGGGCGTTTTCCGGCGCTGGTGGCATGGCCGTAGGTCCATCTGGCCACACCGCTGGTGCCGCCGTCGGTGTGACAGGGGGTGCAGGCCAGGGGGCCGAAGAGACCGCCCCACGCGGCGACATTAACATAATGCTTGTTGTGACTGACGCCGCTGGCCCCGAAGCTGGGGGGATAGGTGTGGCAGAGATTACAATCTCCCGGGGTATTGGGCATGGCGCTGGCCCAAACCGGTGTCTTGCTCTCGAAGTGACAGTTTACATTGGAGCAGGTGGAAAGGAGCGGGCGAGATGTCTGGTTGAAGAAGACCGCCTTATCGTAACGGGCCGCACCCACCGAAACCGCCGAATAGCTGTTGAGCCGTGGCGCCATGCTAATGACACCATTAACATGGTCGATCGTATAACCGTTATTGTTATGGCACTTCACGCACTCAACGGCGGTAGCCGCGGCCGATAAATGCGTCTGGTGATTCCCCTGGAACCCGCCGGTGAGCGGATCCCTCGCAGGGGAATCAAGGGGGGGCATGCCGTGACAGGATTTGCAATCCAGCAGATACTGACTGGCGGCCGAAGCCGGCACGGAGTTCATAAACAGCAGGGATAGACAGAATAGGGTTAGCATCAGAGGAATGTTATTGGTTCCCGCCTTCGGATTGCGCATCATGTTCGACTCCTTGTGAACTGCTCGGTGGACTCTTTGTAAAGGGATAGCTTCTCGGGAGGGGTGCGTTACCCCTCCCAAGTCATTGTGGTCTGATGGTCGGCAAACAAATTACTTGGTCGAACTCCACTTCAGGGTAGGCTTGAAGTGACAGGCAACGTTGACGCAGGTGCCGCTCCGGTTTCCGGGATTAACCAGCTTGGCGCCGCTGTAGCTGATCTGGAGCGCACCGTTGAACTTTAACTTGGGATCAACAACCACCGTCACATTGGCGATGTTGGCCTTGAGCGGCAAGGTCATCTTGTGCGAGGAGCTGCCGTTGTTGTGACAAGGGGTACAGTTCACCCAACCCTGAGTCGCCGTGACCGTCGGAGCCACGTGGGCCGTAATCAGATGAGCTCCGCCGCCACCGCTGTAGTTCTCATAGGCGGAGTTCAGGTAATTGCCGGCTGCGCCGAAGGTCATGCCGGCCACGTTACGCGGAGCGGGCGGGTAGCCATGACAACCGTTGCAGCTGTTATTGGGCTTAAAGGCCCCACCCGCTGCACGGTGAGCATGGCAATCGAGACAGCCGCTGGTGGGATGACCGGTTTCCGCAACTCCGGCTCTGTAGTGAGCGGTCTTGGTGTGGCAAAGCTGGCAGAGCCCGCGATTGGTGGTGGTGTCCACGAAACCGGTGACGGCGCTGGTATAGGTCACGGTGTAGGTAGTGGCATTACTCCAGGATCCTTTCATCTTGGTTCGGATCATGGAGAGGTTCGTTGTCCCATGGGGATCATGGCACTGCTTGCAGAGCATATCTTGAGTCCCACCCTTGAGGGTGAAATGGGTGCTCATGTTGGCAAAGGAGCTCTTCACCTTCCCTGCCGTGTTATGGCAGGAAGCGCACTGGCTGTTGTCATTGGCCAGGGTAAGCCGGACATTATCGCCAAGAACACCGGAGATATGGGCCGAAGCCGGATTGTGACAACTGTTGCAAACGGGCGCGCCGGTGTAGGTTGCCTGGCCATGACCGGTGGTGGCGTTGAGACTCTTGTCCGGCGCGGTCACGCCGATGATGGAGAGGAGTCCGGTGTGGCAGCTTTCACAGGTAACCCGGCCGCCAACCCAGTTGGTCGTGGTATTGATGCCGTTTCTATGGCAGCTGGCCGTACAGTTGGCAGCCGGAGTATCAATGGTCCCATTAACATGGGTGGCGGCGATCTCCGTGGTGTAGGTATGGCAGTTGGCGCAGGAAGTCGCCGCGGCGGCGAACAGCGGGCCGTAGGCGGCGGTGAAGTGCGCCGAGTGGCCGTTGGTGGCGATAAGCGGAGCGGTTGCGTCGTGACAGCCGCCGCAGGCGCCTGACGCCACGGTCGTCCAGACCGGAGTTGTCACCGAAGCAGCCCCTTTGCCGTTGCCGTGGCAGGAGGTGGCGCAGCTCCCCACTCCGGCGGCCGCGTTAAAGGTGGAACCGGCTGCCTGTCCCCCGAAGGAGACTTCCTTGATGTTGTTGGCATGTTTGGTTTTGTCCAGGATGGAGCTGCTGTTATTGAAGGCAACCGTCTGGCTGTGGCAGACACCGCAAGCATACCCCTTGCCGCCGGCGGGATTCACATGTTTGGCGTGAACGTTGGACACCAGGGTCGTGGCGTCGCCGTGACATTTTTGGCAATGAGTCGGGCCGGCGAAGCTCCCCTTGCCGTTGAGCCAGACGACTGCCGCCGACGTGACGGCTCCATTGGCCAGAGTCGCGGTGCGCGGAGCGCCGTTACTGTGACAATAGTTGGTTGCGCAGGTAAACGTGGCCGCGGTATAGGTAGGGGTGACACCGTTGGAAGCGGCAAGCGTCCCGGCCGGGCTCAGGAAAACATCCGTATAGTTACCGTTCTGGTGAATGTTTCCCTTGTGGCAGTCGTTGCAGGTGAAAGCATAGGTTCCCACATGGGTCGCGTGTGGCGTAAGGGATTCATCAGCCCGGTTATAACCCGAGGCGAATCCGTTAGGGCCTCCTGCCGTATTGACCCGCGGAGGCTGACCGTGACAGCTGGTGCATCCCCCTGCCATGGCGAAGGAGCCGGCGGGGTTATTATGGTAATGACAGAGATTGCAATCCACGACGGGCTGACTATGCTCCGCAACGGTGGTGGGGAGAACATGGCACGACTGACAGACACCGGTGCCGTTGGCGTCCCGGTAATTTTTCACGGAAGTGGATTGAAAAAAGGTCTTCTTGCCGGCAAGCCGGTTATCCAGCTTATAGCTCCCGGTGGAATAGGTCATGTACCTTCTTACCAGCCAGACGTTGGGTTTCGTCCCGTCGGCCTCGTCCACATGGCCGGCATGACAGTCAGCGCACTGAACGTTCTGATTCTTGCCGTTGTGGGCGACCTTCCCCTTATGGCAGTTGGTGCAGATATTCGTCGCGTTGGGGGTGGCGCCGCGCAGATCGGTCCGGAGGATGAAGCCGTCGCTGGGGAGCAGTCGACCCAGGACAGCCGAACTGGCGTTATCGAAGGTGGCGCTGCTGGAATCGGAGACATGCATCCCGTGACAACTGCTGCAGAGGAGCTGTCCGCCGTTAAGTCTCATGGCCGAGGAACTGTTGGCGGGGTTGGCGTTGACCGGTGTGGTGTAGAACTTTGTGGTGTAGCGGGCGAATTTTTTTATGGCTGAGGTATAAATCATGGTCACCGGGTGGGAACCGGTGGTCTGATTAGTGGTTTTCCTGACGCCGTGACACTCGAAGCAGAGCTGATCCTGATCGGTCAGCATCCGGAGGAAGGGGAACGCGGTTGTCGCCGACTGGAGCGGGCCATGAATGGAGTGACAACGATCGCAGGATAACCCGGAGAGCGGCGTGTAGGAAAGTGGTGAGGTGGCTACCGGCGCCGCCGCGCCGGCCCTGGGGACATCCAATGAGCCGCCCCAGTTGTGCGACCGTTGCAGGATGAGCCCGGTGCGGTGCGTGGTGACATTATTGAAAATGTTGGAGGCATCGTTGGGCGAGAACGGATGAAGATCCGCCATCCCCCCCGGACGATGACACGAATTACAGAAGTTGGTGAAGCCGATGGTGTTGATGGTCGCCCCTGCATAGTGACAGTTGGCGCAGCTGATTCCGTTGGTCGCGTCATGGGGGGGAGAGATCGCCAGGGCAGAGGCGGCGCTCAGCGCGACCAAGAGAACTGTCAGAATGATTCCTCTTATCAATACGTTCATGTTCAGCTCCTGATCCTTGAGAAATTCCGTTATCTCCGTCTCGACGTTTTTCCGGTGCTACTGAACCGCGTGATAGACGACGGTTCTGCTGACACTGCTCACTTCCCCACCGGCAACGGTGGCGGAAAGGGTGATAGTATACGCCCCTTCCTGGGAAAATTCAACCGGAAGAGAAACCTGACCGGCGGCAACGGTCACCTTCACGGGAATCCCGTTGACCGCCGCGGTAATCATCGTATCGGCGGCGGCCAATACCGCCCCCTTAAAGACAACCCTCTTTTTGGTGGTAAGCAGATCCTCGGCAGGGGTGGTTATCGCAAGCTCAGGGCCGGCGGCTTTGTAGAATACCGTCCGTTTCTGTGTCGATACCTGGCCCACGAGATCAATAGCCTGAATTTCCACGGTATTGAGCCCCGGAGTCAGGGTAACGGTGGAGCTCCACCCCAGATTGTTAAGATCAGCAGGGGCCCCGGCCACGAAGACAACCACGCCACGCCCCACGGTACCGGCGAGGTTGAGAACCGCCCGGTCGGTAACCTGAACATCGGCGGAAGCGATCGTCATGAGCGGGCCGGCGTCATCGCGAGTGACCGTCCGGAGCTCTTTCCAGCTTTTACCCGCGGCATCGGTGACCGTGAGGGCGATGGTGTTGACGCCGGGGAGAGTAGGAACCGCGGTACTGAACAGGCCATTGACCACCGCCACCGGCTGACCGTTCACCGCCACGGTGGCGCGAGCCGAAACCAGGCCGGTGACGTCCAGAAGTGAACCGGTAACGCTGCTGCCGTCGGCGACGGCCGAGAGGTTATAAGGAGCAACGGTTGAGTGCGGGGTGAGCGTTACCGCCCCGGTTGCCGACTGGGCAGTGGAGGCAAGGACGGTGGCGTTTCCTGTCGCCGGCGAAGTAACACTGTTAACCACGACGCTGCCGTCGGCTATCTGATAATACGTAATCCCCCCAAGTCCGTTTACCATGTAGAGACGATGGGACGTCTGATCAAAGACAAGTTCGGAGGGGAGCACGTGACCGTTGCGGGGATCGTCCAGATAGGAGATAAACTGCCCCGCTCCAACGGGATCAATGACCTGTACTTTCCTGACCATGGCGTCGGAGATATACATCCGTATGGCTCCCGAGGCTCCATACTCGAAGGTCACCCCCTGGGGATGCATGAACTTGATGGGCCCGGTCCCCTGCGCCCCGATGGAACGGACAAAAGCGCCACTTAGGTCATAAAACTGTATCCGACCGTTCAGTGAATCAACAACGGCGATCTGCCTGGAGATTTTCTCGAAGGCGATGGAGGTGGGAAACCGGAACTGACCGTCGCCGCTCCCCTTGACGCCGAATCGGGAGAGATAGGCGCCGCCGCTGGTGAACACCTGGACACAGGCTCCCTTGCTGTCGGTAACATAGATTAATCCCGTGTCGTCAAGGGCGATCTGGGAGGCGCGCATGAACTGGCCGACTCCTGCGCCAAGCTTCCCGATCTCCGTTCCGGCGGCGTTATGGATGCTTACCGACTCTTTAAGGCTAACCAGCAGCCTCCCGTCGGCGGTCACCGCCACCCCTTGGGGTATCCCCTTTACCGAGACCTTCTGAGTGAGCTTGCCGGTGGCGGAGAACTTCAGCACCCCCTGATTCGCCGGATCGGCCACATACAGAGCCCCGCCCGTTCCCAAGGCGAGAGCGGTGGGAGTTCGGAGCGCCTGCTCAATGGCCCCCTGCCCCGTCACCACCGGCAGCGTGGCGGCCATGGCTGCCTCACCCCGCGAAATGGCGGCCACTACCAGCGAAAACACCAGAACCTTAAGTACCCTGCTTGCCCTTGTCGTCATCATAGTTCGCCTCAGTTACCTTTTGGTTTAAATGGTTAGGCCGCTTGACGCCATTCCTGCCCGACGCCGCTTCTCGTACTCCTGCAACAAAAGTGCCATTTTATCAAAAAAAACATCCCACACGCAAAAAACTGCTTTATCAACTTTTAGCCAATAGAATCATACCGTTGGCGAAATCGATGAACTGATTAAAAACAGAATGGTGCCAAGGGAAATCAAGGATATGAACAGAATAAATGATCGAGGTGCGAAACAAAAAAACAAAAAAACAGCAGAGTACGCACAGATACGAGAAACGGTCGGCAGCTCCCCCGGAGAGGTCAGCCAAAGGGAGTCCGCTTCCCGGACGCGGCCAAGGAGGATCAGCCTGACCCGAGGGGACAGCGCGAATGAGCGACAGGCATGAGTCGCTTGGTATGAATTTTCAACCGGATTTTGTACGTCAGTGGGGAGGATGCAAAATCCGGGCGCATTAATATCCGTGAGATATTTCGGCGACCCGGCTGTCTCGGTGAGACCCTGTAGGCTTTCCGTCCCATCCTCGCGGATGGTTTAGTATTATCGTGTATCTATTCAATTGTGGCGAACTGTTTCCTCGCGATAAAATCTGTACAACGAACGGCAAGATAATGCAAGGAGAAAATTCCTGCTTATTCATAAAAAAACAGTCCCGGCCCCAGCCGGGACGGCAGCCGCCGGGATTCCTTGCCTAGCGAATAATATCGAATTTTTTCATCCTGTACCTGAAGGCGTCAATACCCAGGTTCAGCTTCTTGGCGGCCTTTGACTGATTTCCCTCGGAGGTTTCCAACGCCTGCCGGATCAGATCCTTCTCCACTTCGTCGATGTCCACCCCTTCAGGGGGGAGGATGAACGAAGAGGCGCACCCCCGGACCGGAGAGTCCACCCGCGCGGCAATCTCCAGCGGCAGGTGATCCTCGGCAAGCAGGTCATCCGCCCCGAGAATGATGGCCCGTTCGATAACGTTCTTTAACTCGCGGATATTGCCGGGCCAGTGGTAGTTCTGGAGCAAAACCTCCGCCCCGCTGCTGATCCCCGCCACCTGTTTATTAAACTCCCGGTTGAACATGTTGATAAAATACCGGGCGATGAGGAGGATGTCATCCTTTCGCTCCCGTAGCGGCGGAAGAAAGATCGGAATCACCTGGAGACGATAATAAAGATCGTTACGAAATAACTTTTCTTCTATGGCCTTGAGCAGATCCTTGTTGGTGGCGGAGATGATCCTCACATCCACCGATAAAACCTTGGCGCCGCCGATCCGCCTGAAGGTCCGGTCTTCCAGAAAGCGGAGCAACTTTGCCTGCATCCCCATTTCCATGTCGCCGATTTCGTCCAGAAAAACCGTGCCGCCATCGGCCAGTTCAAAGAGCCCCTTCTTGGCGTTCTTGGCGTCGGTAAAGGCCCCCTTTTCATGGCCGAACAGCTCGCTTTCCAGAAGCGTCGCCGGCACGGCTGCGCAGTTGATGGCGATGAACGGTTTTTCCGCCCGGGCCGACTGGTAGTGTATCCATTTGGCCACCAACTCTTTCCCGGTCCCCGACTCCCCCAGAACCAGAACCGTGGAGGCGTCACTGCGGGCCACTTTACCCATCATGGCGAGAATATTCTGCATATGGCGCCCCGTCCCCACAATGTCCGGCGGACCGCTCTTCTTATGTTCGCTCCTGAGTCGCGCAACCTCTCGACGAAGTTCGAAGGTTTCCAGCGCCTTCTTGACCACCACGGCTATCTCGTCAAGATTGAACGGTTTATTAATATAATCATAGGCGCCCACACGCATGGCGTTCACCGCCGTCTCCAGACCCCCATGAGCAGTGACCATGATGACAATGATCTCGTCATCGAACTCCTTGATTTTTTCCAGCACCTCCATGCCGCTGATCCCCGGAAGCTGAATATCAAGGAGAACCAGATCCGGCTGCTCTTCCCGCACCAACCTCAGTGCGTCTTCACCACTCCCCGCGGTAAGGACATCGTACCCCTGCTTCTTGAGGTTATGTTCCAATGACCAGCGGATCAAGTGCTCGTCATCCACCACCAGAACACGAACTTTTTTCATCTGAAGCTCCTTCAAAATGATACGGGGTGTGCCGGAAACAGGCTTGTGTCCAAGGCATTCGGGGAGATAACGGGGAGAAAAATCACGAATTCCGTACCGGTGGCGTCTTCGCTCCTGACGGAAATAGTCCCGCGATGCTGGGTGATCAGCTTGTGACAGATCGCAAGGCCAAGTCCGGTTCCCTGGGCCTTGGTGGTGAAAAAGGGAGTAAAGAGCTTATCCAGGATCTGCCGGGGAATCCCGGGGCCACTGTCGGCAATGCCGATCCTGATCCAGACACCGTCGTCACGAACCATCCGGTTGGTGCGAATAGTAAGTGTTCCCCCGGCCGGCATCGCCTGCACGGCGTTGAGCGTAAGATTAAGAAAGACCTGCTGAATCTGCTTGGGGTCCACATAAACCGGCGGGAGCTGTTCCTGAAGTTCCAGCACCTTTTCAATATTTTTCCCACCCCGATGCTGAGCGGCGAACCAGAGGGTCTTTTTCAGGATCTCGTTAACATCGGCATAGGTCGGTTCCGGCGGGGCCGGCTTGCCGAAATAGAGGAGGTCGTTGACGGTCTTGTCCAGTCGCTTGATCTGCTCCAAAACTTCATGCACGATAGGCTTTCGTGGGTCTCCCTGATCAAAATCCTCGCCGATGATGGTGATAGCGGCGGCGATACCGGTGAGCGGATTTTTTATCTCGTGAGCCAGGCCGGCCGCCATCTCCCCCATGGAGGCCAGACGGTCGGCCCGCTCCATCTGCTCGAAGTGAATCAGTTCAATCTCTTTTTTTGCCCGGTCCAACTTCTTTACCATGGAGTCGAAGCTGACGATTAGCCGCCCGACTTCGTCCATTCGGTCGGCCTCCATCCGTACGGAAAGATCTCCTCCCTCGACCCTGGCCATGTTTTCCGCCAGGGCATTCAGAGGCCTGCGCACCAACCTGATCATCAGGATTGATATGGCGACCGAGAGAAAGACGATGATGATGATCGTCGACAGGACGAAAATCTGCGTAGTCTTGAGGATCTTCTCCTTGGTCTCGGCCAGGGAGTAATTGATGTCCAGCACTCCCAGGATGTGGGGTCGATGGCCATGACAGGTGTGACACTCCTCCTGATTGTAGATGGGGCGGATCATTCCCAGAACCTGACCGCTTCCGGGAACATCGTAGACCCCTTCTTTTTTGTTGTTGATAAAGAGATCGTAGTCACTGGCGCTCACCGGTTTTCCGACCTCATGAGGATCCGCCGACTTCAGGACAATCCCCTGGGGGTGAAAGATCCGCACTCCCACCAGCTTGTGCGTTCGCCCCACCATCTGAAGAATAGTCTGAACATCCTCGGTATTGCCGGAGCCCATGGAGTTAAAGATACTTCGTTCAATGGTATTAAGGAGAAGCTGCGAACCCTCCCGGGCGGTATTGAGGAGATGCGTATGCTCCCACCGGAGGCTCAGGTAGGTGAACGAACCGATACCGAAGATCAGCAGGCTGATGAAGATGACGATGACCCGGGTTGTCAGACTGGTAAAGGGAGCCCATCCTCCGGCGCTGCTCCAGGGGGGAGTCAATGAGGCGCCCCCGAGGTCAATCCGGCGGAAGGGGTCGTGTTGACGGTGGTCACCGCAGTGCCGGCAGGCCTGAGCGCCCCGGCGGGGAGGTTCACAAACTGCCACGCGCTGTATTTATCCTTACCGGCGAAATCCTTGAACTCCTCGGTGAAATTGGCCTTTTTCAGCGGTTCCTGGTCGCTGGAACTCGCCACGCCGATAATCCCCTTGATGGGATCCTTGAGGAACTGCCAATCCTTGCCGGTCAGGGGATCTTTCCACTCCTTCCGGAGATAGCGATTGGTTTCAAGAGTACGATAATCTTTCATGAGACTATCTAGGCCCCTGACTCCCCCGATCCCTTGGCCGAACTTGGGGTTATTATTATTAAATCGTTCGATAGCACTCTTGATCTGCTTCCCCCTGAAGAGAAGCTCCTCTTCCCGGTCCCGCCGCATGATCATGCTCCAGCTCTCCCCCATCATCCCCAGCATGATTCCCATGATCATCAGGATGAACAGCGCGGCAAGGAGGGTAAAACCTTTCTCGGAGGGTAAGATCGTCCGATTCATCTCGCCCCTTTTCGCTCCAACACCCGGCGAGCCGCATCTTCCAGCCCTTCGTGGGTGAGGCCGAAATATTTGAGCAGCTCCTCGGCCTTGCCCGAGGTGCCGAAACGGTCGTTAACCCCCACCCGCACCAGCGGCGTTGGCGCATGCTCGCTGAGAAACTCCGCCACGGCGCCACCCAGCCCTCCGATGATGGAGTGCTCCTCACCGGTGACGATGGCGCCGGTTTCCAATGCCGCGTCCAGGAGGAGATCGCCGTCCAACGGCTTGATCGTGGCCAGGTGGAGCACCCTGGCGCTGATCCCTTCCTTTTTCAGCACCTCCGAGGCGATGAGAGCTTGGGCGGTCATGAGGCCGGTGGTCACGAAGGTAAGATCACACCCGTCCGCCATGACTTTCCCCTTGCCGATCCGGAACCGGTAGGAATTGTCGAACAGCGTGGGAACCTTGTTCCGCCCCAGGCGAAGATAGACCGGCCCTTTAAAGGAGGCCACGGCCCTGACGGCGGCGGCGGTTTCCACCGCGTCAGCCGGAACGATGACCGTCATGTTGGGGATGGCCCGCATGATGGCGATATCCTCCACCGACTGATGAGACGCGCCATCCTCACCCACGGTAATCCCACCATGGGTCGGGACGATCTTCACATTGGCCTTCGGGTAAGCCACCGACTGACGGATCTGCTCCCAAGCCCGGCCGGCGGCGAAGATGGCGAAGGTGGAAACAAAAGGGATCTTGCCGGCGGCGGCCAGGCCGGCGGCGGTGCAGACCATGTTGGCTTCGGCTATTCCCATGTTAAAAAACCGCTCGGGAAACTTTTTGGCAAAAAGTCCGGTCTTGGTGGAGCCCGACAGGTCGGCGTCCAACACCACCACAGCGGGATTCTCATCCCCCAGTTCCAGAAGGGTCGTCCCGTAGGCATCCCTGGTTGCAGCCATCTGTATCATATCCGTACTCCCTAAAGGCGGTGAATGGTGAATGGTGAAAAGGTCAAAAGCTGTGAATGGTGAATGGTGAAAAGATCAAAGACTTTATTCACCATTCACCTTTCACCATTCACAGCTTTTCAAGGCATCCCAGACTATGGAGAGCACGGGGAAGTTCTTCATCCGACGGGGTGACGCCATGGTAGGACGCCTTGTTTTCAAAAAAAGAGACCCCCTTCCCTTTCACTGTCCGGGCGACGATGACTGTCGGCTTTCCCTTCACCGTGGCGGCATGGGCATAGGCGGCAAGAATCGCCCCCATGTCATGTCCGTCGATCTCGGTGACATGCCAGCCGAAGGCATGGAACTTGTCCGCGATGGACTCCACCCCCATGACTTTGGCCACTTCTCCATCGATCTGAAGACCATTGGCGTCCACAATGGCGCAGAGAGTATCCAGACGAAAGTGGGCCGCGCTCATGGCGGCTTCCCAGACCTGCCCTTCCTGGAGTTCGCCGTCTCCCAGCAAGGCGTAAACCCGATGGTCACCGCCGTCAAGGCGAAGCCCCAGGGCGATGCCGCATGCCTGAGAGAGTCCCTGCCCCAGCGACCCGGTACAAACCTCGACACCGGGTGTCTGCTTGCTATCCGGGTGCCCCTGGAGATGGCTGCCGAGACGACGGAGCATCATCAGATCTTCCTTGGGGAAGTACCCTGATTCGGCCAGGGCCACGTATTGGGCCGGGGCCGCATGCCCCTTGCAGAGAACGAACCGGTCACGCCCCTCCCACGCCGGTTCCTCCGGTCGATGGCGAAGAGTATGAAAATAAAGCGCCGTGATGAGGTCAATGGCGGAGAGAGAGCCCCCCGTATGCCCGGACTGGGAACGGTGAAGGGTCTTGATGATGGAGACCCGGAGGTTCCGGGCCTTCTCTTCCAGGGTGGGGATCAGTTCTCTATGCACGTTTTGTTCCTTTAGGGGAGGTGGTGTTAACGGTTTCGTCCATTGTGACAACATATCATTTCGCGGGTTCCCGTGGAGGAAGAGACTCTCCTTTTGTTGTTACGGCGGGGCTCTTATCCAGGGAAAAATCAGGATTCAACGGCCTGCGCAGATCCAGGTTCCCCTTGAGGGTAGCAGACTCCCTGCCGTCGATGAGAAACTTTACTCCGGTAATACTCGGCACATTGGCGGCAATACTGTTAACAATGGAGTAGACGGCCGTCATCTCCGACGAACTCCCGCCGGGAAGCCCCGAGACGAATCCCTCCCCCAAGTCCACGGTGGCGCTCCCCCCCGCGACGGTTATCCGATTAACCACGGTCTGGGGAAGCGTGGGTCCCAGTTCTCCCATTGGCCCCTTTATCAGTTCGGTAATGACCGCCCTGATACAGGCGACTTGGTCGGCGCAGGCGTCTATCTCCCGCGACTCCCGCATCAGCCCCCCCCCATCAGGGGCGGCGAAATAAAGAACCACCACGCGGGAGGAGACGGCCTCCCCCTGGGGCGCGGCTGGGGAGGTGGGAGCTTGGCTCCGCTGATCGTACTTGTTGAACATCAAAAGCCCCAGCGCCCCGGCGCAACAGAGAAAAGCCACGAGGAGGAACAGCCGGCCACTCCTTCTACGCTTGGACATGCGAATTCTCCCGGGCAACCGCCTCTTCAAGATTCACTTGATGTACATCCTCAAGCTTTCCGCCCAAAAATCGATTCCCTACCCTGATGAAACCGGCGGGAACATCGGTGACGTAATAATGGTGATTTCCTTTTTCCGCCGCCGGACGAAGGAGTTCACGGCTCCGGAGGATATCCGCAACGGTCCTGGCCGTCTCCTCGGCTGAGTCCACCAACCGGACTTTCTCGCCCATGACCTGGGCGATAATCTCCTTGAGGAGAGGGTAATGGGTGCAGCCCAGCACCAGAGTATCCACGCCGCTCTCTTTTAACTCTTCCAGATAGCTTTGCGCCGTAAGACGCGCCACCTCATTGCTCGTCCACCCCTCTTCCGCCAGCGGGACGAAGAGCGGGCAGGCCCGCGTGATAACCTCGATGGCGGGATTCATCCGCTTGATAGCGCGGGTATAGGCGCTGCTCTTTATGGTCGCCTCGGTGCCGATAACCCCTACCTTGCCGTTGCGAGTCACGGCCGCGGCGCGACGCGCCCCCGGATCGATGACCCCCACGATGGGGATGGGAAACCTTTCTTGAAGCGTCTCCAGTGAAACGGCCGACGCGGTGTTGCAGGCGACCACAAGCAGCTTGATCTCCCGCTTCACCAGAAACGAGGCGATCTCAACGGAATACCGGGTCACGGTCTCCGGCGACTTGGCGCCGTAGGGAACCCGCGCCGTATCCCCCAGGTAGACCGTATCTTCCTGGGGCATGGCCCTGACCAGCTCCTTGAGCACGGTGAGCCCGCCGATACCTGAATCAAAAATTCCGATTGCCTTCCAGGACACCCATCACCTCGATAAACAGAGAGTAAAACGAGCTTACATGCGAGGAAATTACCCCAAGAGAAGAAGAAGAATCGGTTTCTTAACTTTCTTCTTGTCTCAAGGGACAAAAAATTTATATACTATTGACCGGTTTACCCTTTGTCAAGGCATTTGGCATCCGGTGCCATCCTATCACCAGACTCCACGCAGAGGCGCCATGGACAAGGAACGGCTGATCACGAAAACCGGGCAGCTCCTCCAGCCATTCGAAACCAGGAATGTCATTATCTTTCTCAAAGAGCTGAATTTAAATAGTTTAATCCACCACCCCCAGGTGAGCGTCCCGCTCATGCTGTTTCTTCTCTTCGCCATCTGGCGCTGGACGAGGGTACTGCTCCTCTGTCTCTTTACGCTGCTCTCCCTTTCCATGCTGATCCGCTACACTCTTCCTCCACCGGGGATGGAACTTACCCTCAGCTCCACCTTTCCCTTTATTCTCGGCTGCATGGGGATAGCGTCGGTACTGCTCTATTTTTCCTTTCTCAGGACCGACTAGAGTTCACCCCGTCCCCTCACGGGACCACCATCCATCCGTCGGCAGCCCAGTAGGGCCGGCATTTCAAGGAGGCTGTTTGTGACTACCGCTAAAAAAGACCTTATTTTCATCGCCACCATCGTCGTGGTGCTCGGCGTCTTCTGGGCCATTTCCGGCAAGGAAAAGACTCACAAGGTTCCCCATGACGCCAAACACCAACAGTTTTATCGAATTTTCAAGGAAACCAAGGATAAGATGGCCATGGACAGGGGGTGCCCGGCCTGTCACAACGAGCAGGGGGGGGTACCGTTCCCGGCTAAACACCCACTCAAGCCCAAGGATGGGCCCATGCGTTGCACGTTCTGCCACAAATTAATAGAGCAGTACAAATAGGAACCGTATGCGCATCATCGCCATGATCGCCTGTTGCGGAGCTTTGGGGTGCCTCTCCCGCTACTGGCTCTCCGGCTGGAGCTATCAACTCTTGGGACGAGGTTTCCCCTGGGGAACCCTCGTCGTCAATCTGGTGGGAGCCTTCTGCATCGGCTTTATCATGGAATTCAGCATCCGAAGCACCCTCGTCTCTCCCACGCTCCGGACCGGCATCGCCATCGGTTTCCTGGGAGGTCTCACCACTTTTTCCACCTTCAGCTACGAGACATTCCGCCTGCTTGAAGAGGGAGATTTTCTCCGGGCGCTCTTCAATGTACTCATCAGCGTCGTCCTCTGCCTCACCCTCACCTGGAGCGGCATCGTGACGGCCCGATGGCTCCACCCCTAAAGGTAACTCCATGCGAATGATCAACGGCGAACAGTGCCTCATGCGAATTTTCCTCGGCGAAGGTGATCGCTGGCAGCATCGCCCCCTTTCCGAAGCCCTGGTGGAACTCTTCCGGCGCAACAACTTCGCCGGCGTCACGGTGCTGCACGGCGTAGCCGGGTACGGCGCCCACAGCGTTTATCATACGGACAAGCTGTTGGAGCTTTCCACGGATCTCCCCGTCATTATCGAAACCGTGGAAGAGCGCCGGCGGATAGAGCTCATCATGGCGGAGATAAACGACATGATGAGCGGGGGGATGATCACCCTGGAAAAGGTCGAGGTGATCCGCTACCCATGCGGCGGCAGGGGAGAAGAGGAACAGTCATGACGGTTTTCCTCAAGCTTGTCACCCAGATGATCGTCATCGTGGTCGTCGCGGCCGGCATCGGACTCGTCCTGAATCGGCGGATGCTGGTGGAGGCATGGACCGGCACGGTGAATCAGTCCCCCACCGGGGAGCTTCCCAACGCCCACCGACTCCCCCTCCCCCTGGGGATCATGCAGGTCAAGGAACTCTTTGACCGTGGAGAAGGGTACGTCATCGACGCCCGTGACGCAGCCACCTTTGCAGGGGGACATATCAGGGGGGCCCGCTCCCTCCCCCTGGCTGAGGTTGAGAAGCAGCTGCCGGAGTTTTTAAAACAGTTCCCCAAGACCATGCCGCTGGTCATCTACTGTAACGGTTACGGCTGCCACGACAGCATGGAACTGGGAAAAAAGCTGATCAGGGCGGGATACTGGGAAATTTTCATCTTCGAGGGAGGTTATCCCCAGTGGCGCGAAGAAGGCTACCCGGTGGAAGGGACTAAACCATGACAAAAACCGTCCGTTCCTGCCTGGCAATTACTCTTAGGATGATTCTGGGAGGGCTCTTCATCTATGCCGGCGCTCTCAAGATCGCCGATCCGGTCGTCTTCGCCGGCAACGTCGCAGCCTACGCAATCCTTCCGACCTTCGGCAACTACCTCGTCGCCGCCACCCTCCCCTGGGTGGAACTCATCTGCGGCGTCCTCCTCCTTACCGGTTATCGGCTCCGGGCCGGCGCCACTCTCATTATCCTCATGAATCTCGTCTTCACGGTAGCCCTCGCCTCGGCCATTATCCGGGGTCTGGAGATCGACTGCGGCTGCTTCCGTCAGGCAGGTCCCAAAACCACCCCCATGAGCGCCCTCCTGCGCGACCTGGGCCTCATGGCCGGGACACTCCTGCTCCTTTGGCTTGACGGATGGCGGAGCGGGAGGGACAACGTCTCGTGAGAAAACTCATGCAAGGTCGACGATTGCCGCTTCTGGTGCTGATCATCGGCGTGACGGCGACACTCATCATGTGGCGCACCCTGGACAACGGCATAGACCAGAAATCACGCCTCCTCTTCGACCAAAGAGTCTACGACATAACCACCCGCCTGGACGAGCGTCTGCGCGACCAGGAACAGCTCCTCAAGGACAGCGCCGGACTGTTCAACGCCAACGGCGATGTAACCCGGGATCAATGGCAACGGTATATCTCCGGCCAACACCTGGAGCGGCTCAATCCGGGAACAGTGGGAATCGGTTATTCCCAGTGGCTGAAACCAAGCGAGATAAATCCCCACATTCGAAAAATCCGCTCCGAGGGATTTCCGGAATACGCCATCAGACCCGAAGGCGACAGGCCATTTTACACCGCCATCATCTATCTGCAAAAATTCAACGGGCCCAACCTTGAAGCCTTCGGCTATGACATGTACACCGAACCGAACCGCCGGGCGGCCATGGACAAGGCGCGGGACACGGGAGAAACCTCCATAGCCGGCGGAATCACACTCACCCATGACGGAGAAGAAGAGAAGCAAAACGGCATGATGATGTACCAACCGGTTTATCATCTGAGACTCCCCACCGAAACCAGGGAACAGCGAAAGAGTGGGCTGAAGGGCTTCGTCTTCAGTCCCATCAAGGTGAAAGAGTTCGTGACCGACGCCGTGGGGAGATTACCCGACGACATCGCCTTTGAGATTTATGACGGGGAGACGATCCGGCCGGAAAAAATCCGTTTCAAAAGCAGCGTGAAGATGAAGCTCCCCCCGGACTATCGGCCCAAGTTTACCCGTCTCGCGAAGGTTGACCTGTATGGTTGCGGCTGGACGATCCTCGTCAAGACTCTTCCCCTCTTTGAACGGGAAAACAATCTGACCAGCGCCCACGCGACCTTCATGGGGGGCATGTCAATCAGCATCCTGCTGGCCTTCATCACCTTCACTCTGCAACGAACCAGGGACAAGGCGCTGGCGCTGGCGGAGAGCATGACACTAGAGCTCCGGGGTAGCGAAGAAAAGGTCCGCCTGATCCTGAATACCACCGGCGAGGCCATTTACGGCATCGACACAAACGGCCTCTGCACCTTCTGCAACCCTTCCGGTCTCAGGCTCATGGGGTACCGTTCCGAAGGGGAGGTGCTGGGGAAAAACCTGCACACTCTGATTCACCATTCCCATGAAGACGGAACCGCCTATCCCGTGGAAGAGTGCCCGATTTTCAAGGCGCTCCATGCCGATATCGGTTGCCATGTGAATGATGAGCTGTTCTGGAGAAGCGACGGCACCAGCTTCCCCGTGGAATGCTGGTCGTTCCCCCAGCGCAAGGAGGGGCGTAGCGTCGGCGCGGTCGTATCCTTCATCAATATCAGTCAGCGGAAGCTGACCGAAACCGCCCGGCGGCGGCAGTCGGAGCGTCTGCAACAGGAGATCGCCGAACGCCAACAGGCGGAAAGCGCGCTGCAGAGCTACCAACTGCAGTTGGAGGAGTTGAACAGGGCGCTGGAAATGCGGGTAAACAACGAGGTGCGAAATAACCGGGAAAAAGACCGGATGCTCATGCAGAATGAAAAAATGGCGTCCATCGGGCAGCTGGCCGCCGGTGTCGCTCATGAGATTAACAATCCCATGGCGTTCATCACCGGCAATCTGAACGCCCTGACAACCTATTTCAACAAGATTGTCCGGTACGACACCCTCCTGCGGCAGCAGTGCGGCGAGACATCCCCCCTGACGCCGGAAGCATTGGCGCTGAGCAGAAAGTCGCTGGATATTGAGTATATTCTGACTGAAGGGGTAGACGTGATCGCCGAATCGCTGGAAGGGGCCATGCGGGTCACGAACATCGTCCAAGATCTCAAAGTTTTTTCCCGCGTGGACATCCAGGGTAACGAATTAATGGAACTCAACTCCTGTATTGAGAGCGCCCTGAGAGTTTGTTCCAATGAGCTGAAATATACGGCCACCATCCGAAAAGAGTACGCCGACCTCCCCATGATCATCTGCAATCCCGGGCAACTGAACCAGGTCTTTTTGAATCTGCTGGTCAACGCCGGTCAGGCCATACTCCCCGGGGGAGAAATCGTCCTCAAGAGCTGGCATGACGACACCTTCGTCTACGCCTCGGTGAACGATACCGGAGCAGGTATTCCGGAGGAGATTCTGAACCACATTTTCGAACCGTTCTTCACCACCAAGGATGTGGGAAAGGGAACCGGCCTGGGGCTCAGCATTTCCTACGACATCATCATCAAGCATCAGGGAAGTATCCTGGTCTCCAGCCAGGTCGGCGTGGGGACGACCTTTACGATCAAACTCCCCCGCACCCCCGAAACCCTCTCTCCATCCTGAATACCAGCCGGCGGGACAATGTTTCAGGTTCATAAGTTTACCTGTTTAGGGATGATCTTCAGCCAGTTGAATCAACAGCAGATTCCTACCCGACAGACCCCCTCCTGCTGCAACGACAATAGAGTAACTTATATAATTATGTGCGTCCCCCTCCTGGATAAATTCCGTCATTGCGAGCGAAGCGAAGGTAAATATTCGGTTAACCCCGTAGGTGTCCCTACCCACATTCCCTTAAAATGAAATAACGGGACACATCGATAGTATTCGTGTATAGAAGGGGGCATGCCTCAAGCATCCTCCGCACTGT
>CAIYUY010000353.1 GCA_903929485.1 uncultured Desulfuromonadales bacterium | reverse complement strand
CTGCAGCCGGAGATCCTCCTGATAGATGAAGTACTGGCGGTGGGAGATACATCCTTTCAAAAAAAGTGTCTGGGAAAAATGGAGGATGTCAGCAAAAGTGAAGGGAGGACTATCTTGTTCGTCAGTCACAATCTGACGGCAGTGCAAAACTTCTGCGACAAGACCATCTACCTCGACAAAGGATTAATAAAACAGATCGGCCAGACCCATACGGTAGTGGATCATTATCTGAACGATTGCCGGAGTGTTGCGACTACCGAGTGGATTGGTGAACATAAGGAAAACGAATTTATCAAAGTAGTTTCCGTGCTGATAGAAAATGAATCACCGGGGAAAGATGGCCTCTTTATAAATGAAGAGATAAAAATAACTATCTCCGCGGAGGTCATCAAAGAAGTTACAGGAATTGCCTTTGAAATAATTGTCTACACCATGGAAGGAACAATCGCCTTCAGCTCCTTTACTGAAACGATGACCTTACACAGGGGAAAAGCGGGAGCAACCTGCCGGATTCCCAAGGATACGCTGAATAACATTCATTACACGATAACTGCCGTCATATCAAAAGATTACAGCTATTGGTTGGTTCAAATAAACGAAGCATTATCACTTGATCTCCAAGCCGTCCCCGAAGGGTTGGGGTGGCAAGGAGAGTGGCCGGGGGTAGTAAGACCAAAAGTGACCTGGCAGATGAATACATAAGATGAATTCAACTTATCCCGCAGAGCATTACGTCACCCTCTTCGACAGCACGTTCCTCCCCATGGGGATGGCGCTTCATGATTCGCTCATGACCCACGGGCAACCGTTCCACCTCTGGATCATCTGCATGGATGAACTGGTGGAGAAACAGCTTGCCCGGCTTGCCTTGCCACGGGTCACGCCGCTCCCCCTTTCCGCTCTGGAAACGCCGGAACTGCTGGCGGTGAAACAGGGGCGGAGCCGGGGCGAATACTGCTGGACCATTACCCCCTTTACCTTTCAGGCGCTGTTTGACCGGGATGAGAGCATCCGGCGGGTCACCTATCTGGATACGGATCTCTTCTTCTTCGCCCCGCCCCGGATACTGCTCCGGGAGTTTGAGGCGTCGGGAAAGGATGTCCTGATAACCGAGCATGCCTACGCTCCCCGGTACGAATTCTATCTCAACCTGAGCGGCCGTTTCTGCGTGCAGTTCCTGACATTCAAGCGGACTCCGGGAGCCCGGAAAGTCATGGAGTGGTGGCAGGCGCGATGTCTGGAATGGTGCTTTGAGCGTCACGAGGAGGGAAAATTCGGAGATCAGAAATACCTGGATGCCTGGCCCGGGCTCTTTCCCCATGAAGTTCACATCCTGCAACAGACGGAAAAGACGCTGGCCCCCTGGAATCTGCTCCACTTCGAGAAACTGCATGGCGATCTGGATCCCGTTTTCTACCATTTCCAGCGGTTCAGGATTATCGGCCCCAATGAAGCAAGGCTCTACGGAGGGTATGAAATCGGCCCCTTGGGGATGAAGCTGTACGACTCCTACCTGGAAGCCATCGGCAAAAGCCTTCTTGTCATGAAAAAAGAGGGGATGACCATGCCCCGGAGCAGCCCGCGGTTGACCCTGAAGGAGCGGCTGGGGAAGGCCCTGGGGATAGATCCGCATTTCTCCAGGATCTTCAAATGAAAACCGTCGCGCTCATAGATCCCTACCGCTCCGGTCACCACAGTGACTACATCAAACTGTACACAAAGAGTCTCCTTTCCCTGGGTCACCGAGTCATGGTATTCTATCCGGAACCATCGGAGTTGAAGAGCTGGGGGGAGTCGAACTGCCACCGGCACCGGGATAATCTGCATCTTTTCGAAGCCCATGAGCCGGAGCAATGGAACGTTCCCCTGTTACGGCTACAAAAGGCGCTGAACGGAATCACCTGGTGGCGCTTTGCCGCCAAGGCTCTCCGGAAAGCGGAAGCCGAAACCGGGCAGCGACCCGATCTGGTCTTTTTCCCCTGGCTGGACAGTTATCTGGGAAATTACCAGAGTCACCATCTCATCGACACCATCTTCCCCCATGACTGGTCAGGACTTTACATTCACCCTCGTCACCTGCGCCGGCAGATGCGCTATTCCAATTCCAGGGGTGGCCTTCATGATTATGACGAGGCGCTCCGCTCCAGGGGATGCAGAGCTGTTGCCGTCCTTGACGAAGGAATTGCGGCCACGTTACAGGATAAACTGCAGGGCAAGCAGGTAATTATCTTCCCCGACGTGGCTGACGCCTCGAATCCGGCTCATGATTTCCCACTCCGCCATGAGATTATCGCCAAAGCCGCCGGCAGAAAAATAATCACCCTTATGGGCGGCTTGGCAAAGCGGAAGGGGATACTGACACTCCTGGAAGCGGCGGGAAAGGCGGACGCAAGGAACCGATTCTTCCTGTTTGCCGGCTTGCTGGCGGAAAGCAGCTTTACTCCCCGTGAGCTGGAGTCAATCAGGAAGATTGCGTCGAATCCTCCGGACAACTGTTTTTTCCACTTCAATTTTATTACCAAGGAAGCCCACTTCAACGCATTGGTGGAACTCAGCGATATCCTCTACGCCGGCTACGAAGAGTTCCCCCACAGCAGCAATATATTGACCAAGGGAGCACTCTTCAAAAAGCCGGTGATTGTCAGTCGGGGGTATTGCATGGAGGAGCGGGTCAAGGCTTTTTCCCTGGGTGAAAGCATCCGGTATGATGACGCATCTCACTGTATCGAAGCAATCACCCGTCTTCTTGAGGAAGAAAAGCCCGCCGCCGATTTTGCGGGATATAAAAATCTCCACTCGGAGGAGCGTCTCCGCCATGCGTTTCAGGATCTCTGCGGCCGATATTTCAGACAATGATACTCTCACCTATCGCCCTCTTCACCTATAACAGGCCGGACCACACCAGGCAGACAGTGGAGGCGCTGCTAAAAAACGACCTGTCAGGGGCAAGCGAGTTGTATGTATTTTCCGACGGTTCCAGGACGGCAGCCGACAATGAAAAAATCCGCGAACTCCGGGAATATATCAAGAGCATCGTCGGCTTCAAAAAGATAACGCTCTTTCAACGAGAGAGTAATCTCGGTCTGGCGCCATCCATTATCAGCGGGGTCACCCGGATTATTGAAAAGCACGACAGGATCATCGTTTTGGAAGACGACATGGTCACCTCCCCTTGGTTCCTCAGGTACATGAACGAAGCCTTGGACTTTTACCGGGACGAGGAGCAAGTCATCTCCGTTCATGGCTACCTCTACCCTGTCAGGGAAGAGCTCCCGGAAACATTTTTTTTAAAAGGGGCGGATTGCTGGGGATGGGGCACCTGGAAAAGGGGCTGGAACCTCTTTGAACAGGACGGGGAGAAACTTCTTCGTGAACTAAGGGAGAGAAACCTGACCCGTGACTTCGACTTTGACTGTACGTATTGGTACACCAGAAGCCTGGAAGAACAGATCAGCGGCAGAATCGACTCCTGGGCAATCCGGTGGTATGCGTCAGCCTTTCTCAAGGATAAATTGACACTTTATCCGGGGAGATCGCTGCTGCGCAACATCGGAACGGATGACAGCGGCACCAATTGCCATGCCACCGACCAGTTCGAGACGACTTTCTCCCCCGAACCGGTGAGGATCAGCCGGATACCCCTGGAAGAGAATCAAAAGGGGCGGGAAGCTTTCAAGGGATTTTTCCGGACCCTGTACCCTTCCCTGGGTAAACGAGTCGTCAATAAAATCATCAGGATACTTTGCGGGAACCGATGACACAAAAAATGCTCCACCTGCTGAAAGAGTTCACCCCGCCGGTCGCCCTCGGGCTGTTGCGGCGACTGACAGGCAAGGCTACCGGCTTTTCGGGCAATTACCGAACCTGGGGCGAGGCGTACGGGGGATCGGGGGGCTATGATTCCGGGATAATCCTGGAGAGGGTCAGGGATGCCCTGCTGAAAGTAAAAAATGGTGAAGCGGTGTACGAGCGTGACTCCGTCCTCTTCAAGAAGATCGAGTACTCCTGGCCCCTGCTGGCGGCGCTCCTCTGGGTCGCATCCAAAAACGGCAACGCGCTGAACCTGGTGGATTTCGGCGGGTCGCTGGGAAGCTCCTACTTCCAGAACCGCGCATTTCTTTCCCATCTCAAGGAACTCTCCTGGAGCATCGTGGAGCAGGAGAAGTTCGTGGAGTGCGGCAAACTGAACTTTCAGGATGAACATCTGGGCTTTTACCCCAACCTGGAGGAGTGCATGGCCGCCCGGCGTCCCGCTGCGATCCTCTTTTCCAGCGTCATCCAGTATCTGGAAAAGCCCTACGACCTGCTGAAGGATGTTCAGGCAGAAGGATTTACCCATATCATCTTCGATCGGACCGCTTTTCTGGCCAAGGGTGACGACCGGATAACCGTCCAGAAGGTTCCGCCGAAAATATATCCGGCCAGTTACCCGGCATGGTTTTTCAACCGGGAAAAATTTCTGGAGTTTTTCGCGGAAAAATACGACATGATAGCCGAATTCGACTCCTTCGAATCGTTTCCCCTGGAAGATCAGACCGCCCAGGATAAAGGGTTCATCTTTCAAAAAAAACAGTGAGACCTGAAACCGGGAGGCATCGTGACGGCAATCAATGAATTCACCTGACGGCGTGGAACATTTCGTAACCCTCTTCGACAGCAATTTCCTCCCCATGGGGATGACGCTCCACGGCTCGCTCATGAACCATGCCACGTCATTTCATCTCTGGATCATCTGCATGGATGAGCAGGTGGAGGAGCAGTTAACGCGAATCGCCCTCCCCCACGTGACCCTACTCCCCTTGAGAGAGGTGGAAACAAGGGAACTGCTGGCGGTGAAGCCGGGACGCAACAGCCGGGAGTATTGCTGGACGGTGACCCCCTTCTCCTTCCGGGCGGTGTTCCAGCGAGATGGTAGCGTTCAGCGGGTCACCTATCTGGACGCGGACCTCTTCTTCTTTGCCGACCCGCGGATTCTGCTGGGGGAACTGAATGAGTCGGGCAAAGATGTCCTGATCACCGAGCATGCCTTTGCCCCCGAGCATAGCTGCTTTCTTGCCGCCAGCGGCCGATTCTGCGTCCAGTTTCTCACCTTCAGGCGGACAGCGGCTGCGGCGAAGGTCATGGGGTGGTGGCAAGAGAAATGCCTGGAGTGGTGCTTCGACCGAATGGAGGAGGAGAGATTCGGAGACCAGAAGTATCTGGACCTCTGGCCCGAACTCTTTCCCCACGAGGTACACATCCTTCGGCGGACGGAAAAAACCCTGGCCCCCTGGAACGTCAACTACGTTGAGGAGAAGAGTTGTGGGAACATCGATCCCGTATTCTACCATTTTCAAGGGCTGCGTATCACCGGCGTCAGGAGAGTACAGCTCCATAACGAGAACTATGCGGTAGGGAGGGACGGACAACGGCTCTATGACGAATACCTTGCCGAACTTGGAAACTGCATCACGACGTTGCAGAGGTTCGGCATGGCGCTGCCGCTGCTGAACGGTTACCTGACTACCAAGGGGAGACTCCTGGCGCTGATCCGCAGAAACCCCTGCGTTGTCCGACTCCGCTCGTGGTAATAATCAGCGATACCTACGGGCAACTGGGGAACCGGCTGATCCTCTTTTCCCATTTCATCGCCAACGCCCTGGAGTTCGGCTATCCGGTCTGCTATCCCGGATTTCACGAGTATGCCCGGTATTTCACCGGTACAAAAGATAATTACTTCTGCGCCTACCCCGCCAGGCATGACGGCGTGAAACTATTACGACCTTTCCAGGGGGCGGCCAGTACCGCTCTTACCATCGCGGCATGCTGTTACCGAAAATCGAAGCTCCGTCTCTTCGGCCTGGAGGCTCTTGACATAACGTCAGGAGACGGCCTTGAAGGTGACTACGACCTGGCCGACAACCGGTTCATTGCAGTAAGAGAGGAGTCAAGAGTACTGCTCGTGAAGGGGTGGCTCTTCAGGGACGAAGAGAACATCCGGAAACATGCCGATCCGGTACGGCGCTACTTCACCCCGGTAGCCGAACATATGGCCAACATCTCACGAGTCATTGAAAGGGCCAGGGAAGGGTGCGATCTTCTGGTGGGGGTTCATATCCGCCAGGGGGATTACAGAAACTGGCTGGGAGGGAAGCACTATCACCCCACCGGAGAGTATCTGAAGATCATCCGGCGCACCGACGAACTCTGGCAGGGAAAACGGGTGCGGTATCTGATCTGTTCCGACGAAAAACAGGATCGCCGGTTATTCCAGGAGTTGAACTGCGCCTGGGGCGGCGGCAATGAACTGGAGGATCTGTACGCCTTTGCCGCATGTGATTATCTCATGGGACCGCCCAGCACCTATACCATGTGGGCCTCCTTTTATGGATCAGTGCCGCTCTGTGTCATCGACGAGGTCACGACACCGATAACTCCGGAAGGATTCATCATTGCCACATAAAAGAAAATAAAATTTGCATTGACCGTAATTTATCCGTACAATGCAAAACTTACACAACATTAACAGGCAGCTTCATGTTTCAAACAGACAAAAAATTAGAAGATCTCGGCTCCCGACTGCGAGACGAGCGCTTGAAAAAAAACGAGGCGCAGACGCTCTTTGCCGCACGGATCGGTGTCAGTGTGCCGACCCTTCGAAAAATGGAATCAGGAGACCCCACAGTGCAGGTCGGTTACTGGTCGGCCGCCCTGGACATACTCGATCGTGCCGGAGATCTGGACAGCATCCTTGCCGAACCGGAAGATTTGTTCGCCAAATACGATCAGATGAAGAGTCGGCAGCGTCGTCGCGCCTCAAAGAAGGGAATGTGAACTACCGGATCAAGGTTTGGGATCGATCAAACGGTGACCATCGACTCGTGGGAGAGATGATCAGCGAAATCAGTGAAAGCGGTCGGGCGCGAACTGCATTCAAATATGAACGTGAATTTCTTGAGAGAAGAGATCCGTTCGCACTGGACCCGGTTTCTCTCCCCCTGGCAACAGCCACCTTCTCCACTGACCACTCCGGAATATTCGCCATCTTCGAAGACAGCCTCCCTGACGATTGGGGGCGCAGGCTCCTTGTGCGGAAACATCAGATCCATCGGCATGAGCAAAACCTGCCGAATCTGCTTCTCGCGCTCGGCTCTACCGGACTGGGCGCGTTATCTTTCAGCGATCATGGGGAGCCGCTCCCACCCGCTTCTGAAGTTTCGATCATCCATCTCTCGACCCTCGGGGCAGCCGCCGAGAGGTACGAACGTGGCGAGAGTGAGGGGACCGGGCTCTCACTTCTGTTGGGCGCCGGGAGTTCACCCGGTGGCGCCAGACCAAAAGTTGTCGTGTTTGACGAAGAAAACGATGTTCACTACCTGGCCAAGCTCCCCAGCGTCAAGGACCAGGTGGATGTGGTCAGGATCGAAGCGGCCACCATGAATCTGGCAGCCAAAGGGGGACTTGCAGTCCCACCGACCCGACTGGTCCAGTGCGGCGGCAAATCGATCCTTCTCGTTCGTCGTTTCGACATTATTCCCGCTGGGCATCGGCACATGGTCAGCTTTCAGACACTGTTGAAAGCGCAGGGATACTACCAGTTACGCTATCAGGATTTACTGGGGATCGTACGAAAATACAGCAGTGACCCGCTGAACGATTCAGAGCGACTGTACCGCCAGATGATCTTCAACGCTGTCGCAGGCAACACGGATGACCATCTCAAGAATTTCTGGATGACCTACGATCACGAACAGGGATGGCGACTCTCTCCCGCATTCGACCTGATTCCCGACGTGGGGCAGCGAGGTGAGCACGTACTCTTCTTTGATCTTGGCGCATACTATCCCGGTCGCAAAAAGCTGGAGAATCTGGGGCGAAGTTGGGGCATCCGAAATGCCGAGATTGTGGTGGAACAGGTTTTTGCCGCCATGTCCGGATGGAGGGAAGAATTTACACGTTCCGGGGTACCGGAGCACGACACCGCACGGTTCAAGGAAATCGATTCTCATCTGCAAGAGTAATCAGACATCTTTTTTAAGACAACGACCCATGCCCTGCAACCTCTCCGTCATAACGCCCGTACTGGGCGGCGCCCGCTTCATGGAGTTCTGCATCCAAAACGTGATTGCACAGAACTGTCCCGAAGCCGAGCATATCATCATCGATGGAGGCTCCACCGACGGCACCGTGGATGTCATCAGGAGATATGCGGAAAAATATCCGCATATCCGATGGGTTTCCCAACAAGACAAGGGGCAGTCCGACGCCATGAACAGGGGGATCGAGATGGCATCCGGAGGAATCATCGGCATCCTGAATGTGGATGATTACTACGAACCGGGTTGCCTCCGTGAAGTGGTGGAACTGTTCAAAAAGCTACCCGAGCCGGCGCTGCTGGTGGGAAACTGCAACGTCTGGGACGATGACGGCAGACTCCAGTGGGTGAACAAACCTTCCAGGGTAAGCTTGTTGACGCTGCTCATGCTCTACATAAAAGCATTTCCGGCCAATCCGGCAGCCTATTTCTACCACCGGTCACTTCACGAAAAAATCGGCGGCTACGATGTCCGGGAACATTACGGGATGGATCTCCACTTCCTGTTCCGGGCGACCCGGGCCGCCCATCTGAAATATCTGAACAAAACCTGGGGCAACTATCGCTACCTGGTGGGAACCAAGACGCACACCGATGTTACCAGCGGCCTCAACAAGATCCGCGTTATGGAAATCGCGAACTTTTACCGGAAACAGGCCCCGATCCATGTCAGGCTGCTGTCGTCGCTGTTCATTGCAATGGTGAAAGCATACAAATTCAGTCTGCTGTCGTCGCTGTTCATTGCAATGGTTAAAGCATACAAATACGGGTTGCGTGGCGGAGGGAAGTTCTAGATGGCTCTTATTACCGCCCACTGGATCAAACGGAGAATTCTTAAGATCAATCGCCTCCTGGACACCCTCCATAACCTGAACATCGTCGTTTACAGCAAGGAGGAGCTGGTCAAGTTCCGTGGCGGGGGATATCATCGGCAGATCAGTTTCGGTCAGGAAGGGCACGACCGGGTTACCGCGCTCCTGGATCAAAATGGGCCGTTTCTGGTTTCCCGCCTCGGCTCGGTGGAGCTGTCGTCCCTCCGTTTCTTCCTGGAAAAACGAAAAGGGAAAAAAAAGGGTTACGGTAAAAAGATCAGGACAACCATGTCCAACCCGGCCGGTTTCTTTCCGGTCACCGATGAATCCCTGGACTCCTTCGCGGAGCTCTACCTGCAACAGTTACCGGAGGTCGATCTCATGGGGGTATGGTACAACCAGTACGAAGACGTAATATGCAGCAACTACTGCAAGGATGCCCAACCGGTTGACCTGGACTGCCTGGAACCGTTCCGCTTTGAAAACCCCTGGAGCAGTCGGCTGGCGGGGAAGAAGGTGCTGGTGGTTCACCCCTTTGCGCGGTCGATAGAAATGCAGTATGCGGAAAAGCGGCGACTTCTCTTTCCCAACCCCCAAGTTCTTCCCGATTTCGAGCTGAAGACGCTGAAGTCAGTACAATCCATAGCCGGGGCAAAGGTGGAGTTCGCCACCTGGTTTCAGGCCTATCGCCACATGTGCAACGAGATGGAACGCATGGATTTCGACATCTGCATCGTCGGCGCGGGGGCCTACGGCCTTCCCCTGGCATCATTCGCGAAACAGCTGGGAAAGCAGGCGCTCCATCTTGGCGGCGTGACCCAGATTCTCTTCGGGATCAAGGGAAGAAGGTGGGAACGGGAGTATGCCGACTCCACCGCACTGCTGTTCAATGAGCAGTGGGTGCGACCGCTCCCTTCGGAAACCCCCGAGAATAAGAACAAGATCGAAAGAAGTTGCTACTGGTAAGGGATGAAGAGCAGAGATGACCTCACCTGGGAACCTCCACCATACATTTTATGAGAACGATATCCCTCCGGGAATTCAACGACTCCTTGAAGAGCTGTATGAAAGCCCCTTTTGCGTCATGGAATATTTCAAAATTTTCAAGGGGAGCAATAATCCTAAGGCGCTGTCTATCTCCTCCGAAGAATCGGGAACTCGCCATCTTCTCGTCTATGTCATCTCCGGCAGGGAGATAACCGTACTAAACGAGCTAATCCATATCCGGCAGTGTTACCTCCGGTATTTCGCCGACACCATTTTCAATAGATATGAATTCATCGGCACGATTAACTTCAATTGCATAAGAAAAATGGAAATGGCTTCGAATTACCCCTGGCGCATCTGGAAAAAATCCCATGATATTGTCATCGATCTGCCGAAAAATTTTGAACTTTATTATTCGACCTTAAGTAAACATACAAGGAAGAATCTTAATTATTATCTAGGGAGAGTCCGAAAAAAATACGCCGACTTTGACTTTCAGGTAACATCAACAGATGATATCAATCCGTCGGTGATCGGCGAAATCATCCGGCTGAACCGGTTACGGATGAGTAGTAAGAATATCCGATCAGGATTTACCAGCCTGATTGAGGCAAGAATCACGGAATTCTGTCGAAAGTATGGTTCGGTCGGTACGATCACGTTGCAGGGGAAAATAGTCGCCGGCGCCATCTGCTACGAAATCGGCAACCAGGCATATCTGGAAATAATTTCACATGATCCTGATTTTAACAATGACAGAGTCGGCCAACTCTGTCTTTTACTTACCATAAAGCATATGATCGCAAAAGGAGACACCACCTTTCACCTGCTCTGGGGCGAGAATGAGTACAAGTACCGGTTTCTCGGCGTGAAGCAGGAGCTGTTTCACCTCTCTTTTTACAGGTCCAACTGTTACAAACTGATGAGCGCTCCAAAGCTGGCGAAACATTACTACCATTATTTTCTAAAACAGATAGAGTACCTTTTCAATACGTATGTTATCGGTAAACTTCATAAAAGCATATCAAGAGCAGCTGTCGTGAGGCATGACAATGAAGGTGCTGACTGATTTGAACAACGGGCTGGCGTTTCTCCATCGGGGAGAATTCAAGGAATTTTTGTTCCGACTCAAAGTGTACTTCAAAAAAATTGATCTCAGCTATGCTTCGGCGGATACGCTGGGGCTTTCCGCGGAGAGAAGCCACGCTTACGCGGATTCCGGCGGGACTCATCTTGAGAAGATCCTCAATCACCTGAATATCACCAAGGAAGACTCCATCGTTGACTTCGGATCGGGCAAAGGTGGCGCATTGATCACCTTTGCCAGATATCCCTTTTTCAAGATCATGGGAGTCGAGCTCCTCCCGGAACTCGTTGCCATAGCCCACAAGAACCTCAAGATACTGCGCATTTCCACTGTGACCATGGTCGTCAGTGATGCCGCTCACGTCACCGATCTCAATGAGTATACACATTTTTACTTCTACAGCCCGTTTCCACGCAACGTCATGGCGGACGTCATCGGGAATCTGGAAACGTCTCTACGACTCAAACCTCGTAAAATAACCATCATTTATTGCAACCCCGAATTTCACGACTGTATCGTCACTGATACGCGGTTCAGCAAGACAAACGAATTCCACCATAACCGTCTCCACCACCCGGTTTACCTCTATTCCAACAAACCATGAACGAGTATTTCGCCAACGACCTCAAAAGAACCGCCCGTTCCCGGCTCTGCACGCCGATCAAGGGTCTCCTCAACCGGATTGATCCCCCCGTCATCGTTCTCCTGTACCACCGCGTCGCCACCCTCCCCTTGGACCCGGAGCAGCTGGCGGTAACCCCGGACAATTTCCGGGCGCAGTTGCGCTACCTGAAGAAAAACTTCCCGGTGGTCAGGTTCGAGGATGATTGGACGAAGAGAGTTACGCCGTCGGTTGCCATCACCTTTGATGACGGTTACGCCGACAATCTCCATGAAGCCCTCCCCATTTTGGAGGAACTGGAACTCCCCGCGACCTTTTTCATTACCACCGGCTCCATCGGCGCTCATACCGAGTTCTGGTGGCATGAGCTGGAGCATCTCATCCTGGGTAACTCCCCCCTTCCTTCCCGGTTCACCCTGGAAGGCGAACATTACGGAAGAAGTTGGCCCACGGTGACCGGCCATGACCGGGAGAAGCTGTATCAGGAGTTGGTAAGACTCATGAACAATGCCGACTCTGCTCGGCGGAAGGGGTGGCTTTCCCGGATTCGCCTTTGGTCGGGAGGTGACAAGAGGGGCATCGATTCTCACCGTTGCATGACGGTGAAGGAGTTGCAACTTCTGGCCGGGAGCAGGTGGGTCACCATCGGCGCCCACACGGTAACCCATTCCCGTCTGGCCTCCCTCCCTCCCCAGGCGCAACGGGAGGAGATCACCCAATCCAAGAGGGCGCTGGAGGGATGGCTCGGCCATGAAATAGCAACCTTTTCCTACCCCTTCGGTCGAAAGTCCGATTACACGAAGGAGAGCGTCGCCCTCTGCCGTGAAGCCGGCTTTCTGAAGGGAGCCGCCAATTTTCCAGGCCAGGCGCACCGCTGGACGAATCCGCACCAGATCCCCCGCCACCTGGTGCGCGACTGGCCCATGGAAACGTTCGCCGCAAAAGTGAAGGGGTTCCGGACGAGATGAAGATCCTCCATCTCAACGGCGCCGACATCGAGGGTGGAGCGGCCAGGGCTGGGGAGCGGCTGCTGAAAGGGATCCGTGCCGAGGGTCTGGACGCCCGGCTCATCGTCCAGCGAAAATTCGGCAACGATCCTCTGGTGGACGGACCTGTATCCGTTCTGGGGAAGGCGCTAAACCGGCTCCGTCCCACCCTGGAGCAGCTCCTCTGCGGCCTGACACCGGGAATGATGCAGAGTCCCTTCTGCGCCGCCCTCCTTCCGGACGGCCTCTCCACTCGGGTAGCCGCCATGGCGCCCTCTATCATCCATCTTCACTGGGTGGCGAGGATGATCCGCCTGGAGACGCTGGCCCGCTTTAGCATCCCCCTCGTCTGGACCCTCCACGACTCCTGGCCCTTCACCGGCGGCTGCTATCTCCCCGGCGACTGCAGCCGCTACCGGGAGTCATGCGGCGGATGCCCGGCTCTCGGCTCTTCCCGGGAGAAGGATCTTTCGCGGCGAATCTGGCAAAGGAAACGGCGGGCATGGGAACGGCTCAACCTGACGATAGTCGCCCCCAGCCGCTGGATGGCTGACTCCGCCCGGAGCAGCTCCCTTTTTCGCGACAAACGAATCGAAGTCATCCCCAACGGGATCGATACGGAGCTCTTCGGACCATGCGACAAACGTTCGGCACGGGATGGATTTTCCCTCCCCCAGGATAAAAAACTGATCCTCTTCGGCGCGAAATCAGCAACCCGAGACCGAAACAAGGGGTTTCACCTGCTGGAGGAGGCGCTAAAAAAACTGGCTGCGACGACGAACAAGGACGGATTGGAACTGGTCGTCTTCGGCTCGGCGGAACAAGAGAAGCTGGCGGAACTTGGATTCAGTACACACTGTCTGGGATGGCAGGATGACGAAATAAGCCTGGCTCAACTCTACTCGGCGGCGGACCTGTTCGTGATGCCGTCAATCCAGGAAAGTCTCGGATACACCGTCATGGAGGCCATGGCCTGTGGAACCCCCTGCGTTGCTTTCAACCAGGGAGGAGTGCCGGATCTGATCGATCATGGACTAAACGGCTATCTGGCTCATCCCTACGAACCGGCCGATCTGGCCCACGGCATTGCCTGGATACTGGAAGATGAAGAGCACCGAAATCTGCTTTCCCGGAACGCACGCCGGAAAATAGAGAGGATCAATGATGTTACAAGGATCGCCCGACTACATGCAGCTCTCTACGAAGAGATTCTGGCCCCCTGAGAATTCAGCGATGGACGCAAGTTGGAGCGAGGGATTAACGGATGGCCAGGAAAACCACGACATCAGCAACCTTTACCTTGCGCAGGGAACTCCAGTTGTGGCATGGTGTCTAAAAATTTTCCAACTCTAACCATTCTCATGCGAAGTAATTTTTACCTATGATCCCTGCCATTCCCGTAATCACCATTGTCACCCCCTCCTTTAACCAGGGGGAATTTATCGCCGAGACCATCGAGAGCGTCATTGGTCAGGCGGGGGACTTTTTTATCGACTACGTCATAGTCGACGGCGGCTCAATCGACGACTCAGTCCAAATCATCAGGGAGTACGATGACCTGCTGCAACAGGGGAAGTGGCCGGTGGCGTGCCGCGGAATAACCTATCGATGGCTCAGCGAACAGGACCGAGGACAGGCCGACGCCCTCATGAAGGGCTTTCGCATGGCGGCAGGCGAGATCCTTGCCTGGCTCAACTCCGACGACCTGTATCTCCCCGGAGCCCTGGAGACGGCAGCGGATTTTTTCCGAAACAACCAGGAAGGGGGACTCATGTACGGCGCCGGCGAATACTGTGACAGAGAAGGGGTAACTGTCGGCAGGTACCGGACCCAGGAGTTCGATTTCCGGAAGCTCGCCTGGTTCAATTTCATCTGCCAGCCCTCCACCTTTTTCAGGGCGGAGTTCTTTCACGGGGTCGGAGGTCTGGACACGACGCTCCGCTTCGCCATGGATTTTGATCTCTGGATAAGGATGAGCCG
>CAIYUY010000352.1 GCA_903929485.1 uncultured Desulfuromonadales bacterium | reverse complement strand
GATCTTCCGGGGATTTTCCAACCACTCCTTGAGTCTTTGGGGGGTCCATGGCTCACCTGCATGGTGCGGTCGGGGGTAGAAGGGAGTGAAGAGAGCGGACAAATTAGGCCCCACGGACCCTACCCCCATGCCCCCCAGGCTTTCGGTCAACGCTTTGTGACACCCCCCGCACCGTTTGACGAATGGGTGCTCCCGCTCCCCACCCTTTCGGACGAAATGGACGACAACGGGGCTCTCCTTCCCCCCGGTTCCACTCCCAGGCCCCAGCCAGAGAAGATAATTCACGAGAGCGTCAACCTCCGCCGGAGCAAACCGGAACTGCGGCATATGGATAGCAGGCCGGTCCATGGCCGAAACCAGTTCAACGGGCGCCTTGCGTCCCAGGCGATCCAGGGAGGCGGCAAGGTTTGTCCCCTCTCTTTCCGCGGTGTGGCAGCGACGACAGCCGAACCGCTCCAGCAGCACCCTCCCCCGCTTCACCACGTCGCTACCGGGCAGGGTAAAAAGCGCATACCGTGCCGGGGTGAGGCGATAATGGGCGATCCGTTTCCGCTCCGTGCGATCGTCACCCCCATGGCAGGAGATGCAGCTTCCCCGCCCCGAATAATGTGCCGGATGACAACCACGACACCCCTTGGCGGCCCCCCAGGAGACGCTGGAAAGGAGGAACATCTCTACTGTCAGGAGGATCAGAACGGGGAGACGAAGGACCAATTTTCACCCCGGAAATAGGAAGCGACCACGGTCAGGAAAATCATGACGAGAACAATCATCAGCGTTACCCCGGACAGAAACCGTTGGTCGCGGGGAAACCATCTCGCCCGGTGGGGGGAGTAGCTGAACGGGAACCAAGGGAGAAGCAGGAAAAAGAGGGCGCCGACCATGATCGGGTAGATCATGAAGGCACTATAGCTGACCAGTTCCTGAATCCAGAGGAAAAACCAAGCCGATTTCACCGGATTAGGCACGATGCCCAGATTGGCCGGTTCCTGGAGCGGTGCGGGGAACAGGAGGGCGAGGACGAGCAACACCGCCGTTGTCAGCGCCATGGCAGCCACGATGAGACGGAAAAAATAGGGAGAACTCTTCACATACTCTGTCATAGGTACGGAAGCACCCCCTTGTTTTTCCGGATCCGATAAAAGTGCAGAGATGACAAAAAAAGCATGGCTGCCGGAAGGAGTACGACGTGAAGAATGTAGAACCTGAGGAGCGAGAGGGGGAGCCCCACACCATCGGGAACGAGAATCGTCCGGAGCTGATCCCCCAGTGGCGCCATTGCCAGCAGCTCCATACCGGTCTGAGTCGCCCAGAGGGAGAGCTGATCCATGGGGAGGAGGTAGCCGGTGTACCCGGCAAAAACGGCAAGAGCCAGGAGAAGAGAGCCGACCACCCAATTCATCTCACGGGGCTTGTGGTAGGCCCCGGTGAGGAGCACCCGGAGAGTATGGAGAAGGAGAAGAAGCAGCAGGGCGTGGGAAGATACCCGATGGAGACTCCTGATGAACTTCCCCCCCCAGACCGACGACTCCAGGAACAGGATGGAAGGAAAGCCCCGCTCCGGCGTCGGCTGGTAGTAGAAGAGCAGGAGAAGGCCGGTGGCCATCAGCATCAGGAGCGCCGTAAAAGCGAGCCCACCCAGGCAGAAGGTATAGGTGAACCGGAGATTCCTCCGGAGCACGACCCGGGGAAAGAGATGCAGGAGAAAGTCCATGGCAAGTTCTTTCTGTCTGCTCATGGGAACACCACCAGCTTTACTCCCTGCGTTTCCACCCGGTAACGGGGAAGTGGTCGGGTCGCCGGCCCCTTGAGGAGTCCTCCTCCCCGGTCGTAGATGCTGCCGTGACAAGGGCAGACCATTCCGGTGGGGGTGACCGTGACGGTACACCCCAGATGAGTGCAGACCAGGCTCAAGGCGTAGATCTCCCCGCCGTCACGGAGAAGCGCCACCCGCGCCTCCCGGTACACCAGCGCTCCCTCGTGGGGAACCTCTGCCGCCGAAACGGTGAGGAGGGGCTTCCTATGCCCGACCCGCGGGGAGAGGAATCGCCCGACCCCCATGGCCGCAACAATGGCAGCCGTCAGGGTGCCGAGGAAACGTCGACGCGATTTACGAACTGTTGCCATTTTTTCACATAGGCTTTCTTGTACGCAGGGGTGTGGGACGTCATGGCCCGGTATCGCTGCGGGGGGAGAAACGATCCGTTCTCCACGTTTTGACCGGTCCGGTCCCAGAAGGAATTCAACGTCATGCCATCCTTTTGAAGCTCAAAGATCCTGTCCCGGGGAGGTTCCAGGAGAAACCGGCGCGGGTCATCGTGACAGGCGTCGCAGAAAGGGGTCCCCCGCCGGATCGTGTGGGGTGTATACGCCTTCCACTGGGCGGCCAAAAGCCGGTTCTCTCCCCCCAGAGGACGGTCATGACGAATATCCGAGAGGTAGGCGATGAATTCAGGCCGGATGGGGGAGACCTTTCCTTCCCGGTTAAGCCCCAGCGGCGGTAGATCCTGTTTCTTCAGATAGACACTCTTTACCCATTCCCGGTCACCGGTGCGAAGATCATACTCTTCCCGGGACGGGCTGTCCACGAACCGGAGGAAAAATGTCCCATATTCTTGGGGAGCCCACGCCGCGTGACAGGCGGCGCACTCCAGTTTCTTCAGATGGGCGACGATTCCATGCTCAATGATCTTCGGATCGGGGCGGTGGCACTCCCGACAGTTCCTGGCCGATTTCTCCCCGGCAATGAGACTCCTCATGGAATGGCAGGCAGAGCAGCCCATCCCCCTCTCGGCGTGAATATCGGGAAGCATCTTGAGAAAAGGTTCGCCGTAGGGGGCCGGACCCCGCTGGTAGCGACCTCCCTCCTCACGGGGGGCCATCCCCAGATAATCTCCCCCCACAAAATAGCCGTGATGACAGGTCAGACAGTCCCGATCCGTGGGTTTCCTGAGAGTATGTCCGTTGTTGCCATGACAGTCGCCGCACCCCTTCACGTGACAACCGTCGCAGCTCTTTTCAAAAAAACGGGAATCAACCCTCCCCCAGCTCCCCGCCGCAAAGCGACGCTCCGGTTCCCTGGTCGTCATGGCTTTATCGAAAAGCTTGTCGTATCCCTTGTGGCAGGGGGTACAGCCGCTGGCCTTATGCCAGGCTGCCGCCGGATCGGCCAGAGTCCGGCTCCCGTCCAGATGGCAGGCCAAACAGGGGAGCTTTGCGTGGCTGCCGGTCAGCTTGATCCGGTGACAGACCGTGCAATTCTCACCCCCCAGGGCAGGGAGGATGCTAATCGCCAGAAAGCAGACGACGGTGCAGAGTGTCCTGAAGAACACGGGGGTTGATTCCTTTCCGGTAGATGGGGTCTTTGGCCGAGGGATGACAAACCAGGCAGCTGTTCACCGCCAGGGTCCGTCTTACCTCCGCTCCATTAAGAGGACGTGAATCCTCCCGAGTGATGGCGGAATGTGCCCGGACCTTCCCCTCCTTCATGGTAAGGAAACCGTCCAACGGCTTCTCCTCGGACTTTTCGCAGATAAGGGAGCCGGTAATCTCCCCGGCTGTCGCCACATACTGACCGAAACCGAGGAAGGCCGGGTTGGCGTGACACTCCGAGCACCCCACCGCCCTGGTGCCGGTATTGTGGGAGTAGAAGGGGGCAAACCGGAGTTGCGGCTTCCCCTTGAAACGAGCGATGTAATCATCCTTGGAGAGTGTTCCGTCCTCTTCCACCACCGTGACAAAGGTCTGGCAGCCGGGGGTGACCGGCGAGATCTTCCCCTTCTGGTTGAGGGCTAAAGGGAAGGGGTAGAGCATCCGATAATCCTCTGTCTCGCTGAAGGCGCCGGGGCTCTCCACCCCCTTGATATAGTCCATACCCGCTTCCCCCTTGTCGTAGCGGGTATGACAACCGTAGCACTGAACTACGGTGCGGGAGTGACAGGCAAAGCACTCCAGCCGGCTGTGGCCGACAACCGTATGTTCAGGAGTCCCGGTAATGACCTTGGCCAGATGGAGCTTGCCGCTTCTCTTCCCCTGGAGCCAGACCTTGCCATCCTTCATAATGACGTTGGCATAGGGACGCCCCTTGCCGGTGAGGATGCTCCGCATGCCGGGACGGACAGGTGACCGGTAATTGCGCGATTCCCGAACCGCCTCGTCGTTTTCCCGCTGTACCAGCCGCCACTTTGGCGGCTGGGCGCCGCCATGGCAATCCTCGCAGCGGATCTCCGTCTGGAGGTACATGTTGGCGTAGGCGTAGCCGTCACCCATGACGTCCCGCGAGGTGTGGCAGTCGATGCACTCCATCCCCCTGGCAAAGTGGATATCAGGGGCGATATGGACGGCGTTTCTACCTCCGCTGAGCATTACGGGGCCGGGAAGCCCGTTTCGGGTCGGTACCAGCCCGGAGTTGCCGTCGGAGAGCCCCTGGTAGGAGAGGGCGATCCGACCGCTCCGGTTGTGGCACCGGGCACAGACCTGGATTCCGGGGAGCGGTTCAATGCGATGAGTTCGGGAATGGGGGGCTCTCCCTCGAACCGTCAGGTCACCCCCCTCGTAGCTGCTACCCTCGTTGTAGGGGAAGTGACAGGCGGCGCAACCGGAGGCATGCCCGGCGGCCTGTACGTCGCCAATGGTGTTCCCCAGATGGCAGCGGGAACAAAACTTCCGGTAGAGTTCCCCCGAAAGGTTGTTCAACTCCGCCACCGGCTTCAACTCCAGGGGGGTTCCCCTTTCGTCGAAACCACTTCCCCCCCGAGAGGAGTAGCTCCTGCCGTCCTCCCCTTCCCAGGTAAGTTGAATGTTCCGGATCATCCCGGCGGCGGTATACATGAGGGTCGACTTGACCCGCTCCAGTTGATACGGATGGCAGGGGCCACAGGATTTGTCCCAGCTCCGCCAGTCGGAGGGGTTCCCCGGACCGTGCATGGCATCGTGTGCTTTCCCCTTGTTACGTGTCTCGCCGTTACCACCGTGGCAGGAGGTGCAGGAGCCGTGGCTGGCCGAGACAGCTTCGATACCGCCATGGCACGATCGGCACCCCGCCGAATCGGCCGGCTCCGTACGGCAGCCGGCAAGGAGCAGGGTATATGCCAGACAGGCCACGACGGTACCATAACGGAGCAAAACCAAGAGAGGGGCTACCATGGTGAACATGGAGAGGAATCTATAGAACTGTGCCTCGGGATGCAACCAAATTACTCGTTCTGAACAGTGGAGAAGAAACTGTTTTTCGTTTTTCAAGCAGATCCTTCACTCCGTTCAGGATGACAAACAAAGAGCTGTATGACAAACAAAGCATGTCATTCTGAGTGAAACGAAGAATCTGCTTGATTTTGATACGGGGGGGCCGCAACGCCTCCCCCCTCATTGTCAATTACCGCGCAAATCCGGATCAGCAGCCGGCGACTTCCTTCTTCTTTTTCTTCGCCGGTTTGGCATCAGTCGCTGCCTCACCATCCTTTTTGACATCCTTTTTGACCTCTTTTTTCTTTACCTCTTTCTTCTCTTCCTTTTTCTCCGTAGCCACCGGAGCCGCGGCGTCGGTGGCCGGCTTGACGGCTTCGGCGGCCATGACGACGGAAGCGAAACTGACGGCGACGAGGGCTGATACGAGGATGGACAGGATCTTCTTCATTGGTAATCTCCTTTGGGTTGCGCCGCAGGGCGGCTGGTTAGTAGGGTTTACGACAGCTTGCTCAACTGGCCGGCGTAGACAAAGGTCAGCCGGATGATGAGACCTCCCATGAGGACAATGCCGGCACTGAGATTCATCTTGGCCAGCGCCATGGGGGTCAGTGTATGGCCGTGCTCCTCCTTGATCTCCAGCATCTTCAGCACCAGGGCGATGGGGAAGATAATGAAGAGGACCAGCATGGAGCAACCATAGGAAAAGTATTCACTGGACAGGGAGAAAAAGGGGAGAATCGAATCCCTGTGGGCGCCGGAGGAGGTGTATTGGCCATAAAAAAAGAGGGGAAGGATGACCATCTCCCCACATATCATCCAGATGTCGATCTTGGTAAAGAAAAGCTTAACCTTGTTGGTCCGGGCGATCATGATCATGAGGGCCGCCCCCACCGACATTGCCGAGGTGAGGAACAGGACGGGGAGTACCGCGGAGTTCCAGAGAGGCCGGGCCACGAAGGAGCTGAGGAGCACCCCCGTGTAGATGCCGATGAAGATCCCCATGGCGAAGTTGGCGGCTGCCAGGGGGAAAAGGTACTCTCTCATCCGCAGGGCCAACTGCTTCAGCGGTTCCAGCAGCAGCCAGTGGAGCATGTCGTCAGGCAGTGTCGCCAGGGCGAAGAGGCCGCTCACGGGGAAGAAGACCAACAACCCCCAGGAGCCCCATGACATGGGGGAAAGGGGCTGAAAGGTGAGGTAGAACCAGAATACGTTGAGTTTACGTTCCAGGTCCAGGAAGATGAACAGCATGCCGATCCCCAGGATGACGGGAACGAGAATCGGGGCGATGTAGCCCGCCGCTTCATCCTTGACAAGCTTTCCCCCCTGTCTCAGATGCAGGACCGTGGTCATGACCGCCAGACCGGCGGAAAGGCCGCCCAGAAACAGGTAGAGCGAAACCCGCCAGTCCCAGATATGGAGATGGGGTGAAGTCAGGGCGTTGACGCCCGTAACAGTTAGTTCCATTGGTAGCTCCTATTCCGGCTTGCTGAATTTCTTGATGTAAAAGACCCGCGGCTTGGTTCCGGCCCCTTCCAGCAGCACCGTGGCGTCAGCTCCCTTCAGGGCAAGCCGGACGGGGCTCTTGGGATCGTCCATGTCACCGAAAATCCTTGACTTGCCGATGCAGGTGGCGACGCAGGCCGGCTCCTTCCCTTCCTTCAGCCGGTGGTCACAGAAGGTGCATTTGTCGGCGAACCCTTTTTCATGATTGATGTAACGGGCGCTATAGGGACAGGCAGCCACGCACGCCTTGCATCCCACGCAGCGGTTTTTCCGGAGGAGGACGATGCCGTCTTCCTTCCGTTTGTAGGAAGCGCCGGTGGGGCAGTTGTAGACACAGGGAGGATTGTCGCAGTGATTGCAGAGTTCCGACCGAAGCTCCATCCTGAGCAGGGGAAATTCCCCCTCCACCATCTCCAGAACCCGGGTGCGATACTGCTCGGGTGGGACCTCGTTCTCGTTCTTGCAGGCGACCACGCAGGCCATGCAGGCAACGCAGCGACGCTGGTCAATGACCATGGCGTATTTCGGCATCGTTAGCCCTCCTTCTGGAGCTTGACAAAATTCACCCGCATCCCCGTGCTTCCGGCGATGGGATCGACAGCATACTTGGTGATGAGCCCCTGGTCGTCGGCACCCTTGCGCCCGGAACGGGATAACTCTTTTCCCAGGGAACCCCAGCCATGGACCATGTAGACCATATCCTCCCGGATTCGCTGGGTCGCCTTCACCCTGATCCGGTTACTTTTGGCGCCGTCCTGATTCACCAGAACGGCATAATCGCCACTACTGAACCCCAGTGCCTTGGCCTTGTTGGCATTAATCCAGACCTCGTTCTCCTTGTACAGTTCGTTGAGGGCAGGGTTGTTGGTGGTTCGGCTGAAGGTATGCACCGAGCTCCGGCCATAGGTCAGACGGAAGAACCCCTCGGGAGGAAGAGGATGACGGACGTAGACCGGGACCGGATCGAACCCCTTCTCTTTCAGTTCCTTGCTATAAAGTTGAATCTTACCGGACTCAGTCTTGAAGGTCGGTTGGTTCTCCGGGGTGATGTACGGCGCCGAGGTGTCGGGAATCGTCAGGCACCCCAGCTTCTTCAGATCGTCATAGGAGATGCCGCCTGTTTTACACTGGGCTTTGATCTTCTCCTCATAACTGTTCCAGGGAAAGTACTCCCCCAGATCAAGCTTCTTGGCCAGTTCCTTGGCGATCCACCACCCCGGTTGGGAATCATAGAGCGGCTTTATGACCGGCTGCCGGAGAGAAACGGAGAGGGATTTACCTTTCCCTATGGCCAGGGCGTCGTGACGTTCCAGGTACGTGCATTCGGGGAGGATGACATCGGCCATCATCGTCAAATCCATGGGCATGACATCCACCACCACCAGCAGATCCAACTTGGCAATGGCGTCCACTGTTTCCTGCTGGTTGGGGAGCGACTTCATCAGGTTGGTGCCGGAGACGAACCACCCTTTGAGGGGATAGGGTGCGCCGGTGATGGTGGCGGTCCGGATCGCCTGGGTGACCCCTTCGGCGCCGGCAAAGGGATAGCCGCCGCCATTCAATGAAGCCTTGGTCGGTTCGGGGAACGGTTTGCTTTCCCCCTTGGGGAGCGAGGCCTTGGTGGCAAAAAACATCCCGCCGGATCGCCCCCAGGAGCCCAGGAGGGCCGTGAGGATCGCCATAGCCCGGGAGCGCTGCACGTCATCGCCGTACCAGGTGGCATGGCGACCGGGATGAATGGTCACCGCCGGGGCGTTATGCCCCATCATCCTGGCAGTCTCCACGATCTGCGCCGCCGGAAGATCGGTCTCCTTGGCGGCCCATTCCGGGGTGCAGTGGCTCACCTCCCTGGCCAGTTCGGCAAACCCTTCGGCGTACTGATCCAGATATGCCCGATCGTATAACCCTTCGGTAATGATGATGTTAATCCAAGCCAGCAGCAGCGCCAGATCCGTGGCCGGCCTGATGGGGAGCCACTGCTCTGCCTTACCGGCGGCGATGGAGTAGCGGGGGTCCACTACGATCAGCTTGGAACCACGCCCGATGGCCTCGGCAAAATCCTGCACCTGGGAGTTATGCATATTTTCCCCCAGATGTGACCCTATGAGCACCATGACCTTACTGTTGACCAAATCCACCCGCTCCGGCGAACCGGGCCCTTCACCGAAGGTCAGTTCATACCCCACGTCGCGGGGGCCGCGGCACTGGGCAAAGGAGGGCATCCCCACGTTGGGAGTCCCGTAGGCGGAAAGGAGCGGCAGGAAATGGTCGGTGGGGGCGCCGTGGGTAAAGATGGCCATGGCTTCGGGGCCATACTGCTCCCTGATCCCCTTCATCTTCTCCGCCACAACCCCCAACGCCTCGTCCCAGGTGGCTTTTCGGTACTTCCCCTCCCCTCGTTTTCCCACATTGATCAGCGGGGTTTTGAGCCGATCCTTGTCATAAAGGAGGCCGATGCCGCCATTTCCCCGGGCGCAGAGTTTTCCCCGGCTGTTGCCATGCACCGGGTTTCCATCCAGCTTGACAACTCGGCCATTAAGCACTTTGGCGATAGCGCCGCACTTCCAAAAACAGATCTCACAGAAAGTTGGAACATAGGTTGCCTGAATGAGTCCCGCCTCTTCCGCCCAGAGAAGAAACTTTTCAGGTCCGGCGGTGGCTGCGGCTATTCCGGCGGTGGCGATTCCTGACGTCTTGAGGAATGTCCTTCTTGATAACTTCACGGCTTTTCCTCCCTTACGGAGCTTGTATTCTATTATTTCAATAATACGATGTTTTTGTTAAAAAACAGAGCAAAAAATGCGGTTTTGTGGAAAGTATACCGTTTTTTGCCGGGGAGAAACGTTCAGCAACCCACTGTCTTCTTGAGCACTCTGCTGATATTTTTTCCGTTCACCAGTTCGTAGCTGCAGCGGATATCATCACCCTCCACGATCCGGCGATCCCGAAGCTTGTCCAGGGTCAGGGTGTCGGTGACGGTGATGGTGAAGAGCTTGTCGGAGCGGGTCTCCCTGATCGTTACGGTTGTGGAGAACCCACCAGCCGAGGGGGGCGTTTCGATCTTTTGAATGACCCCGAAGAGCTTGAACTCCATGCCGGCGAAGGATGGTGTGTTGAGCGTCATGCAAAGCAAGAGCGTCAGTAGGAGGTATATGGCGGCTGATTTCATCAAAAATACTCCGGAGAGTTTGCGGGGGGCAAGCGCCCCCCGCGTGATCATCATCAGTTAGAAGTGAACTTCAAAGGTGCCGTAGATGTCCTGGGCGGTTTTCACCGGAGCAAACATCTGGGGATTGGCGAGGCTGTTCAACGAATCGAACGAGCTGGAGCCGCCAACCCAGTTATTGGTCCCGGTTGCATTGAACCAGTAGTACTGATAACCG
>CAIYUY010000351.1 GCA_903929485.1 uncultured Desulfuromonadales bacterium | reverse complement strand
CGCCAATGACGGCGTCTCCCTGATTCAGACTGCTGAAGGTTCCTTGAATGAAACCAGCGCCATTCTCGTCAGGATGAGGGAACTGGCTACCCAGTCCGCCACCGGTACCGTGGGGAGCACCGAGCGTTCCTACATCCAGGGCGAGATGAACAAGCTCTCCAGCGAAATCGACCGAATTTCCAACTCCACCGAGTTCAATGGGCAGAAACTGCTGAACGGCACCCTCTCCGGCGGAGCCGGCGGGCAAAAAGTAAATACCATGACGTTCCAGATCGGCGGCAGAAACAACAATGTCACCGATACCATCGACCTGAATATCAAACAGGCCGATACGGCGACCCTGACGGGCAATGCCACGGTGAACGTCAGCGATCAGACCAGCGCCCAGAAGGCCCTTGATACCTTGGATGCCGCCATCATCAGTATCTCCAGCGAACGTTCCAACCTGGGCGCAACACAGAACCGGCTTCAGTCCACCATCAACAACCTGCAGGTCGCCGTTGAAAACACCAGCGCCTCGGAATCCCGCATCAGGGACGTTGATGTGGCGGCGGAAACGGCCACGATGACGAGAAACAACATCCTGACCCAGGCCGGCACAGCCATCTTGTCCCAGGCCAATCAGGCGCCCCAGGCGGCTCTTTCGCTCCTGAAATAACACGTACGTACCATGACGACATGAAGTAGGCGGACGACGGGGGGGATTTGCTCGAAAAAGCAAATCCCCCCCGTCGTTCGTTGGTCAAGGTGTGGGATGGGGATGTACATGCAATTAGGGCGTCCTGGAGTCAAGTCGTCAAGATAAAGTATCATTAGACGAGCAGGCGCGGGTTGTGCTTGAAAACCTGGGCCGGCGGGTGATGACGGTGGGGGAGTGGGAACTGCGATACGGCGGACGAATCGCAGCAGCTTTGCCGCACACCGCGCCCTATCCGTGGTAAAGCCTCGCAGGGAGTTGAGACGATCTTATGACCATGGCTAATGATTCCCCGACATTCCTGGAGAGCAGCTGCCCCCACGGGGGCTCGTTCATCGGCATGGCGTCGCTCATGCGGCATCTGGCGTCGGGGGTGGATGCCGGCAGGCTGGCTGCAGTTGCGGCGAACAATCCCGATCTTGCGGACAAGCTGATGGGGTTGTCCATCCTGTTCCAGTTGACAGGGAATAGTGAGATGGTGCGGGAGCTGCAAGTCAAGGCGACAAAGATCCGGCAGCATTATCATCTGCTGACGGCCGACGGTCGCCCTGGAATCAGAGTTCTTGCCATCATGACCCCCGGTGACATGCTGGAAAACACCCCCTTGGACTTTCTCCTGGAGGGGTCGGATGTGGCGCTGGACCTCCTCTACGTCTCCCTTGACCTCCCGTTTCCCGACCCGCTGCCGGAGCATGATCTTCTTTTTATCTCGGTTGCTCAATCGGACAGAAATCAACCGCTGCTGGAGCGTCTCGAAGCTCTGGCGCAGTCGTCTCCGCGCCCCGTGCTCAACAGGCCCGACCGGATCATCGCTTTGCCCCGTGACCGGGTCAGTACGTTGCTTTATGCCGTTCCCGGCCTGGAGATGCCGGTTTCGGTCCGTCTTCCCCGGGAGATCCTGGCGCAGCTTCAGCGGGGAGAACAATCAGCGGCTGACCTGATGGTGGATGGCGGCTTTCCCCTCATACTTCGTCCGGTGGACTCCCATGCCGGCGAGGGGCTTGCACGGGTCGATACTCCGGAGTCCGTGGGTGAGTACCTGAATTCAACAGCGGCGCCAGACTTCTTTGTGGCGCGTTTTGTAGAATATCGATCGGCCGATGGCTTGTACCGGAAGTATCGAATCGCCCTCATCGATGGCCGGCCCTACATCTGCCATGGGGCGATTTCCGAGAACTGGATGGTTCATTACAAAAGTGCCGGGATGACGGAAAGCGCCGAGAAGCGCGCCGAGGAAGAAAGATTCATGGCGGGTTTTGATGATGACTTCGCGTTCAGGCATAAAGAGCCCTTCCGGGTGATCAGCCGGAAGGTCGGTCTCGACTACGCCGTGATGGATTGCGGTGAAACAGCCGAAGGGAAACTGCTGATTTTTGAACTGGACAACATGGGGCTGGTGCATGCCGCGGATCCGGTTGACCTGTTCCCCTACAAACAACCGCAGATGCAAAAAGTTTTCGCCGCTTTTCGAGAGATGCTGGAACGGGCGGCAAAAAAGGGGATGTTACCCCTCCAACATCCCGGCGTCTTCACGCAGGAGAATGGCGTCCACCTCATCCCCGGCGGCAAAATGTGATGTTTCGGAGGGTAGCACCGCCATGGCGTCGGCCATGAGCATGGTCTTGAGAATACCGGTGTTCTGGTCCCCGGAGGAGCGGCCGGTGAATCCCTTCCCCTCCCGGTTTAACCGGAGCCGGACGAACTGAACCTTTCCCGTTTTCTTTCGTACCTCTTCCGCCAGGATCACCTTCATGGTGGGACGGACGACCCTCTGGCGCCCCATCATCCGGAGGAGGGCCGGCCTGACGAAGATCTCGAAGGTCACCATGGTGGAGACCGGGTTGCCCGGGAGGGAAAAGATCGGTTTCCCCTCCTTCATCCCGAAGGCGGTGGGGCCTCCCGGCTTCATGGCAACCTTCCAGAACTTCTGTTCCACCCCCAACTCCTCCAGCACGTCACGCACATGATCGTAATCTCCCGCCGAAACCCCGGCGGAGGTGATGAAGGCGTCAGCCTTGAGCCCTTCCATCATCATCCGCCGATGCTCCTCCCGATTGTCCCGGGCGATTCCCAGAATGATCGGCTCCCCTCCCGCCTCGCGTACCGAGGCGGCCAGGGAGAAGGCGTTGCTGTTGATGATCTTGCCCGGTGACATCGGCTCTCCCAGTTCCACCAGTTCGTCTCCCGTGGAGAGGATCGCCACTCGAGGTATCCGGTAAACCGGCACGAAGAGCCGACCGCAGGAGGCGAGCATGCTGATTTCCGGCGGCCTGACCGTCGTTCCGGCCGGGATGACCGTTTCTCCCAGGCGTACGTCCTCCCCTCTGAACCTGATATGCTGCCCCCTGCGCACCGGTTCCTTGATATAAACAAACTTCTTCTGCTCCTCAGTCTCTTCCACCGGCACCACCGCATCGCACCCCGGTGGGATTCGGGCGCCGGTCATGATCTTGATGGCGCAACCGGAAATCACCACGGAGTTGATCACCCCGCCTGCCTGGATGGAGCCGATGACCTCAAGAGACCCCGGTTCCAGGCAGTCGGCGGATACCACCGCGTAGCCGTCCATGGCCGAGTTGTCGTTGGCCGGCAGGTTCCAGGGGGCGACGATGTCTTCCGCCAAGGTGCGGCCGAGGGATTCCAGTAACCCCACCCGTTCCACCCCGCAGGGGGAGACGGAATCGAGGATCAGTTTGCGAGCAGCTTCGAAGGTGAGCATGGGGAACCTTTCTCTGGTGGTCTGTGCGGTGTGAATAATCGTACCGTATAATCTTATCCACGAAGGACACGAAGTTTCACGAAGGAAATCAAAGCTGATGCTCTTGCAAGTTCTGTCATTGCGAGCGAAGCGAAGCAATCCAGTATTTTGTTTTATCCCGAACGGAACAGGTGAACGGCTGTCGCCTTGAACGAGGCGACGACGGGACTCCCCGGCGCCAACCGTAACTCCTGAAGTGACTGGTTGGTGACGGCCGCCACCAGGGTGAAGCCGCACTCCAGGTAGAGTTTCTGATACAGCCCCTGTGGAACAATCCGGATTACCTTCCCGGGAAAAACGTTGCGGGCGCTGGTATGACTTTCCGGTGTGCCGACGGACAGCACCACATGTTCCGGACGGATGCAGAATACCACATCTTCACCAGTGACGCCATCTCCCATAACCTCCAGATGCGTACCGGCCACCTCCAGGTAGAGGAGGCCGCCAATCGTTGTCGTGGTCGTACCGGTGAAGATGTTTTCCATCCCCACGAAGGAGGCGACGAATTCGGTGGCGGGTCGATTCATGACTTCGGAGGGGGGACCGCTCTGGATGATGGCTCCGTTGTTCATGACCATCATCCGGTCGGCCAGTCGGAGCGCCTCCCCCTGATCATGAGTGGAGAGAATAGCCGCGGTCCCCCATTCCCGGAGAACCTGTTCCAGGTCGTCGGTGAGAAGTTGCCGGGTGGGTGGGTCCAGGGCCGCAAACGGTTCGTCCAGGATGATCACCTCCGGTCGGGTGGCGAAGGCCCGGGCCAGGCTCGTACGCTGGGCCTCTCCTCCGGAGAGCTTGCGAGCCGACCGCCCCGCCAGGTGGGCGATCCTGAATCTTTGGAGAGTGGCGTCGACCCGCTCCCGGATCTCTCCGGGGGGGACCCCGCGGATCTTCAGTCCCGCGGCCACATTGCCGAAGACGGTGGTGTCGAAGAGGAGCGGTTCCTGAAAGACCATGGCAATGCGACGGCGATACCCGGTGGCTCCGCTCCCCGTGGGGAACTGTTCGCTCCGGAAGAGGAGGTGACCGGACGCCGGTTCAAGGAGTCCGGCCAGGGTAAGCATGAGGCTGGATTTCCCCGCGCCGTTGGGGCCGATGAGGGCCAGGGTCTCGTTTTCGTGGAGAATGAAGGAGTCTATGGCCAGAACCTCCGTCCCCCCCCTCCGGACCCGGAGGTCACGGGCTTCCAGAACCGGTGTCCGGTTCATCGGGGGCGCTCCCGCTGCTGGACGACGGTGAGGAGGTAGTTGATACCGAAACAGAGGGTCAGGAGGATTATCCCCAGGGCGATGGCAGTGTCGAAGTTCCCCTTGCCGCTCTCCATAACCGTGGCGGTGGTCAGCACCCGGGTATATCCTTTTATGTTTCCCCCCACCATGATGGAGGCGCCCACCTCGGAGATGACCCCGCCGAAGCCGGCCATGACCGCCGCCAGGAGCGGGAGGCGCGCCTCCCGGACCAGGAGAAGGAGCATCTGAGGGCGGGACGCACCCAGGGAGAGGATCTGCAACTTCAGGTTGGGGGGGAGGTTCTGGATGGCGGCGATGGTGATCCCCATGACAATGGGGGCTGCGATGACGGTCTGGGCAATCACCATGGCTGTGGGGGTGTAGAGGATCTCTAATGCTCCCAGGGGGCCGTTGCGCCAGAGCATGACCGTGACGAGTAGTCCCACCACCACGGGGGGGAGCCCCATCCCCGTATTCACGACACTGACGAGGAGTCGCTTGCCGGGGAACTCCGTGAGGGCTACGGCGGTTCCTCCTCCCATCCCCATCCCCACGCTGATGAGGGTGGCGAGTCCCGACACCTTCAACGACAGGAGTGTGATGGAGAGCACCTCCCGGTCAAGGGTGAGGAGGAGGCGCAACGCCTCCCGTATCCCCTGGAACAGCACTTCCATCAGAGCCCCAATGTTTCCGGTTTCTTGCCGGCATCGGGGAAGAAGAGGGGGGAACCGTACTTTTCCGCGCCGAATTTACTAATCAAATCCTGTACCTTTTTGGAGAGAATGAACTCAGTAAAGGCCCGGGCCTCGGCGCCGTTCACCTTGGGCCACTTGAGGGGATTCACCTCGATGACGTGGTAGATGTTCAGGAGGAGCGGTTCTCCTTCAACCAGGATCTCCATCCCCAGAGTCCTCTTCATGGCCAGGTAGGTTCCCCTATCCGCCAGGGTGTACCCCTTTTTCTCCGCGGCAATGTTCAACGTCTGCCCCATCCCCAGGCCGGTCTGCTGGTACCACTTCTGCCCCTCCGGATTGATTCCTGCTCCCTTCCAGAGTCCCTTCTCCTTGGCATGGGTTCCCGAGTTGTCCCCCCGGGAGAGGAAGAGGAGGCCGGTTGCGGCGATCTGTCTGAAGGCTGCGGTGGATGATTTAGCCCCCTTGATTTTTGCCGGGTCCGCCCCGGGGCCGACCAGGATGAAGTCGTTATGCATGACGAGGCGCCGGTTTATGCCGAACTCACCCATCATGAATTTCTTTTCCGCATCGGGAGAGTGGACCAGAAGAACGTCGGCCTCACCTTTTTCCCCCATCTTCATGGCCTGGCCTGATCCCACGGCAATGGTCTTGACGAAGAGACCGCTCTCTTTCTCGAAGATCGGGATCAACAGGTCCAACAGGCCGGAATCCTGGGTGCTGGTGGTGGTGGCAAGGATGAGGTTCTTGGAGGCCGCCCCGGCGGTGGTGAACGCCAGGGAGAGGATGAGCAGGGTGAAGAGGGTGGTGAACAGCGAACGCGGTTTCGAGATGGTCATGGTATCTGCTCCTTGGTAACTTGCATCCGAAATTAAAGTATTCTCGGTGTCAATCTCCAAAAAAAACGAGCAAAGTCAAAAAATAACCTTTGAACCGCAAAGACGCAAAGTACACAAAGAAAACAGATGAAAATGTTGCAACCGGCTGTTTTTGTTTATCCCCAAAAGGGTTTTTCTTTGCGGTTATTTTGCGTCCTTTGCGTCTTTGCGGTGAAAAGGTTTTGGCTCCGCTTCATGGTGACACTTCGAATTGTTCGCTCTTCGTCACGCTGTTCATCTTTTTCATCCGGCTGATCCCCTGCATGCACGCCTGGAAGGCATCCTCGCTGGCCGGGGAACTGGCCGCCACCAGGGAGATGATCTCCCCAACGCCAAGACACCCTTCCCGGCGTATCATGAGAACATCTTCCAAGCGCCAATCCTTCTTCAATTCCTCGGCGATGCCGTTCATCTCTTCCACTGCTTCCGGAGAGAAACGGTAGCTTATGCAGCTGGTGACCTTGCCGATTCCTGTTTGCTCTTTCACCACAGCGTAATGCAGGACGACGGAGCCGGATGAAACGGAAGAAAGAAGGGGGTAACTGTCGGAGGGGTTTATGGGAGAGGTTGTAACGAGGACCATGGGGCAGCTCCGTTTAAGGGAGTAAAAATAAAGGGGGGCGTTGCCGCCCCCCAATGAAGGAGGCCCAGAGTATGAATGGACCGGGTTAAACGATTAGAAGAGGAGCTGCGCCTGGGCGCGGAGGATGGTGTCGCTGACGCCGCTGCCGGCTTTAGCGCGGGTGTCCACATAGCTCTGAAGGTATGATTTCGTCACATCTGTCTGAACCTTCAGGTTGTGGCCGTTGATATACCAGCTGGCGGCCCACTGGACTTCGGACTTCAGGCTGTCACGAGCATCCTGATTGTAGTCCATCCAGGCGTACCGGACGGCGAGTTCCACGGTCTTGGGAATGACCATGTAACCGGCCTGGGTGTAAAAGCCTCTGGAGAGTACCGTGGCGTTGGTTCCCTGGCCGACCCCTTCCGCCCAGAAGTATTCGCTCTGCAAGGAGAGGCCCCGCCATTTGAAGGCCAGATCGGTTTCGAAGGTGTTGATGTTGACGTTTTCTGTCGTGCTGAATAGACCGTTGTTGTTCTTTAAACCCAGCCAACCGCTGGTCCCGGTGAAGTTCAGGTTGTTGTTGTCGAAAGTGTTGGCGATGGCCTTGGTGGCGTCGGTATTTCTTCTGATGGTGTCATGGAAGTACGCTCCCCCAATGGAGAAAAGCGGTTTGGCCGACCCGTCAAGATCCCCTTCGGAATATTTCACGTCACCCAGCGGATTGATTGCCAGACGGATATTGTAGCTGTTGTTGTTGGTTCCCTGGGGAACATTTTGTCCCTTTCCCCCCAGCAATTGGGCCGAATAGGTGGCCAGTCCCTTGGCGATGCTGCCGTTGACCCCCAGACCGGTGTCGTAGCTGGGCCGGAAGGCGTTGGTGACGAAGGAGTTATCAACAAACTGGTCCTGGGTGCTGGAAGTGATCCACTGCCGGGCATACTGAATCTTGTCCTGACCGACCCTGACCTGGGCTTCATCAATAATTTTGTAGTTTAAATAGGTTTCTTCCAGGACTTGGGAGCTGTTGCTGTTGGTGGTGTTGCTGTTGAACGTACCCAGTTGCGCCCAGTTTTGGTTGAACTTGAAGGTCAGGTCCTTGGTGAGGAAGTAGCCGCTGAAGAGGGTCTTAGCTCGCTGAAGCCTCCACTCATTGCCGTTGGTTTGGTTGTCGCCACCTTTGTCGGTATACGTATACCGGGCCTGCAATTGACCTCCGACCGTTAACTGGAACTTCTCGTCAGGGGAGGTAAAGCTGAAGCCGCTCCCCGGTTTGTAGGCCACCGGTGTCGACTTGGGCGCCGACTTGATGATCTCGTTGTAATCCGCCTCGGTGATGACCCCTTTCTCCTTCAATACCTCTTCCAGCGTCTTGGCTCCGGCGCTCTGAGCCGCCAGGGCGACGGCCAGAATCCCTGCAATTGCGATACTTTTTTTCATTGCCTTCTCCTCTTCGATTAAATTCCGGGCTAAGCCCGGTGAAACTAAAAAAGCCTCATTCCGCGGACGGAAAGAGACCTTGGAACGACTGTGAATGCAGCCGACCGCGCTCTTCTCCTTTCCGGAGAGAGGCCCCGCCGTTTCCCGCGGAACCCATTGGCCGGACGCCGTGCGGAATGACCCGGACAGGCGAAACGGCTCGGAGAATATCTAATTATCGGAATGTTTAATAATCAAGTTCTATTGAGATTGCGGGGCACAGACTAACACATGACGGGGGAGATGGAAAGAACTTTTCCGGCAATTTCCTATCCAAGGACTCGGATATATAGTTTTTTAGCTCCGGATGGCGACAGCTCTCAACCTCCACTTACGTTTTCCTGTCAACGGAGGCCAGCCTGCGAAAGGCGGAGGCCTTGCATGCCGCGTGAACTCTGCTCCCTACTCGTATTTCAAGTTCATTTGCAGCCTCCGGTACGATTTCGGCAACCAGCACTCCTTCGCCGCATTGCAGCTCCACCCCGAGCTTCGTGCCGCTCTCGAACAGGCCGATAACGGAGCATTCCAGCAGATTTCGGGCGCTGATGGCCTCGGGGTGTTTCTTGAAGAGGATGATATCCTTGGACGAAAGCTCGAAGAGACCGCTCTCCGTATCACGATTGGACGCGGAGAGGAGGAGTTCACCTCCTGCCCAACGATAGCTGCACATTCCGTCCCGCCGGGTCATATGGTGCAACCGGAGCAGGTTGATATACCCCGCCGGACTACATCCCATCCGGTGGCGAGCCAGCTGTTCGCTGGTGGTCTGCTCCACCATCCTTCCCTGCTCAAACAGCAGCAGGGTCTCGGTCATGAGCCGCATCTCCACCACCGAATGGGAGATGAAGAGATAGGGAATCCCGAACCGTTCGCTGACGCTTCTCAGATAAGGGATGATCTGGAACCGGAGGGAATCGTCCAGGGCGGAGAGCGGTTCGTCCATGAGGAGAAGGCGGGGATTGGCCAGGATGGCGCGACCTAGGGCCACCCGCTGCCTTTCCCCTCCGGACAGGTTGGTGACACTCCGGTGGAGGAGTCCCTCCAGCCCCAGCGTCTCCACCAATGTCTCCATCCGGATGGTCCGCTGTTTTGGCGGACAGCGGTTGAAGCCGTAGAGGAGGTTTTTTCTGACGTTCAGGTGGGGAAAGAGGGCGTGCTGCTGAAAGACCATGGCGATCCGCCGCTGTTCGGGGCGGAGGTTGATCTTGTGGGAACTGCTGAAGAGGCATTGGTCATCCAGGAAAATATCGCCACGGTCCGGCTCCTGCAGGCCGGCCAGCATCCCCACCAGGGTCGATTTGCCGCTCCCGGAGACGCCGAAGACCCCCAGTCGCTCCTCGTTGACGGTGAAATCGGCCATAAGGGAAAAGGGACCGAAGCTTTTCTCCACGTTCATGGTAAGTCGCATGTCAACCCTTCCTCTTTATCTTCTTGGCCATGGTTTCATGGAGGAACAGGACTCCAGCCGAAATGAGCACCGAGACAAGGCAGAGGGAGAGGGCCATCTTCTCGCTGGTTGGGGAGGCGGCATATTCGTAGATGGCCAGGGGGATGGTCTGGGTGACGCCGGGGATATTGCCGGCCACGATGATGGTGGCGCCGAACTCCCCCAGACTTCGGGCGAACATGAGGGATGAACCGGCCACCAGGCCGGGAACGGAGAGCGGGAGGATCACCGTCACCAGGGTGTCCAGTCGACCTGCCCCCAGGGTGCGGGAAGCGTTTATGAGCTGGGGGTCGATCCCCTCCATCCCCACCCGGATGGAGCGGATGAGAAGGGGGAACCCCACCACCGCGGAGGCGATGACCGCCGCCTTGAGGGTGAAGATGATCCTGATCCCCGCGTCGTTGAGGAGTGAGCCGAGCCACCCCTGCTTTCCCAGGAGCAGGAGGAGAAAATAGCCCACCACCACCGGCGGGAGGGTCAGGGGGAGGTTGACGAGCACCTCCAGCAGTATCTTCCCCCGGAATTTGACGAAGGTGATGAGATAGGCAGCGGCGACTCCCAGGGGGAGGGAGAGGAGAGTTGCCGCCGTCGCCACTTGCAGGGAGAGCCGGATGGCGTCGTAATCCGTGGGTGAGAGTGGGATCATCTCTTTGGTTATTTGGCTGCGAAGCCGTATTTTGCCAGAGCCGCTCTTGCGCCGTCACCCCGCAGATAGGCGGCAAAGGCCGCCGCATCCCGGTTCTTCGCTCCGGTGACCGTCAAGGCCAGGGGATAGGTCACCCGCGGGTAGAGTTCCTGGGGGACGGTGAAGAGAATTTTTGCCTTTCCGGCCTGAAGCGCGTCGGTTCTGTAGACGAAGGCGCCGTCCACCTCACCCCGCTCGGCGTACATGAGGCATTCGCGCACATCCTTGGCCATGACCAGCTTTCCCCCCAGCTGCTTCTCCAGGCCGCTTCTCTTGAGGGCTTCCAGGGCGTACTCACCGGCGGGGACGCTCTTGGGGCTTCCCATGGCGATCTTCTCCAGCTTGGTCAGATCCTGAAGCGTTGCCGCCTTGCCGGGGCGGCCGGCGAAGACCAGGGTGTTATAGGTGAAGTCGACGACGGAGTCCGTATTCACCAGCTTCTTCCCCTTCAGGTACTCCAGCCACTCCAGGTTGGCGGAGATGAAGAGGTCGGAGGGGGCGCCGTTTTCGATCTGCTTGGCCAGCGCTCCGGAAGCGCCGTAATTCTTGACGAAGGTTACGCCGGGATGCGTTCTGGCGAAGCCGTCGGTAAGTTCATTGATGACCTCCTTCAGGCTGGCGGCCACGGAGAGGTTAACCTCGCCGGCCAATGCCGGAGTGATGAAGAGCAGGATGGTGAGAAGGGCTGTTGACAGTTTTATTACGGTTTTCATGGGCTGAACTCCAATTAAATTCAGTTATTTCCTGTTACTGTTTTGCATATGGCCTATAAGTCCCCCCGCCCCTTGCGGGAGGGGGTTAGGGGGTGGGGGAGGCCGCAATGAGAGTATGTTTTGGCCCTCAGAGATTGTGATTTTATGAGTATCTTCTTGATTAGCTAGAGATTATAGACAGCAACTGCGGTAAGTGACTTCCCCCCCCTCCCAGCCTCCCCCCGCTGGGTGGAGGAGCTTAAACCCACCCCAGTTGGTGTGGGTAGAGGTTAAGCCTTTAGTTCCCTCACCCAGCGGGGGAGGGTTAGGGAGGGGGGAATTCAAGTTTCTTAAACGTTAAGCTGAATGCAATCAACTGAACCCTGATGCACTCGCAAAAAGGCCATTCAGAGTCTTTGCGAGGAACGAAGTGACGAAGCAATCTGCCATTATTTCAGCATGTTGCCAGTTTCGAGATTGCTTCGCTTCGCTCGCAATGACAGAATTTGCGAGGGCATCAACTCTGAATGTTGGTTTAAATTACCTTCGTTATGGTTAAGTGTATATAACGATTTGCCCGAAAAACGGAGACCACCGGCGGCCTCCCTTTTCTTGTTTTCAGCTGACGCCGATGATGACGCTGGACGCCTTGAACAGGGCGCAGGCATGTCCCCCAACCTTCAGCTCCAGTCGGGCGGAACTGCCGTGGGTAATGACAGCGCTGACGATGTTGCCTCCGCCGATCTCTACATCCACCTCGGTATTCACCGGACCCTCGATGATCTTGTTGATGGTGCCGCAGAAGACATTGCGGGCGCTGATCTTGGCGTCGTGCAGGTCGGTGCCGATGATGATGGAGCTGGCCTTGATGATGGCATAGGCTTCGGTCCCCACGGCCAGTCCCAGATTATCAATGGCGCCGTTGGTGACCACGGCGGTGAGGGGAATCCCCCCTTTCAGGGAGAGGGTAACTTCGGCATTGACGGCTCCCTTGATGATGGCGGTAACCGTTCCGGCAAAGGTGTTGCGGGCGCTGACTTTCATGGAAATCCTCCGTAGGAACTGGTACAGGCTGTCGGTGTCCCCCAGCCTGTCCGCCAAGTTGTCCAGGAATCTTTTGTGCTCTTCCTGGATGGTGTTGAACTGCGTGATGACCTTCTTCCCTTCGGCGGTGAGGCTTGTGCCACCGCCACCTTTTCCTCCGGCGAGGCGATCAACCAGAGGCTTTTCCGAAAGGTTATTTATCAGGTTGATCGTATCCCAGGCGGTCTTGTAGCTTATCCCCACCGATTTTGCCGCCTTGGTGATGGAGCCGAGCTCGCCGATTTTTTCCAGGAGTCTGATTCGTTCTCCTCCCAGAAACTTGTCGTCGGCCCGGTTGATCCAGAGGTTGCCGGCAAGAGCGACGGTGTTTGTCTGCTGTTTCATGGATCATGCACCGCTCTTATTAAACATGATCAGTACCGATCAAGGGGCCGTTTGATTGCCTGCTGCTTATTCCTGGACGAAGCCGCAGAATAAATTCCTGTTGTTGTGTAGGTTTATACATAATGCATGCCAAAAGTAGTGATGTTGTAATATGCTGAAATTGTGTAGGATTATAGTGATGCCGGCTCTATCGTTATATTGTATGCGATATAACGAAGCATCCATGGAATCTTGATGCCGCAATTCAGTGCAGTCGTTACGGCTCCGTCAGGCATACTGTGGTATGTTGTCGGATTGGATTTAGTATTAATCGGCGTCGATTCTGTTCACGATCATGTCCGCTTCCTTCAGGATCTTCAGTTCGACATATTTAAAGCGCGACGGGGAGTGATGATTTCCTATGATCTCGCACACCTTCCGTATTTTCTCCGGGTCGAGATTAATACTTGCGAGCAGCATCTCGGCGACGGGTGGACCGTACTTCTCCTGGCTCTTGCCATCGTTGTATCCCAACAGTTCCTCGGATTGTTTGATGCCGATATCGTGCAGCAGCGTTGAAGCGATCAGCAGTTCGTAATCGCACCCCACGGTCTGTTCCATGATTCTCTCGGCATGTTTCATGACCTCCAGCGCGTGGGTGATTCTCCGAAAGTCATCTCCAAAGTAATCCACCAGCAGTTTTGTGATTCTTCCTTTGATATGGTTCATGGCGCCCCTCTCCTCTTCTCCTGAACTCCCCCTTGCCCCCCTTGGCTCATGACTGGTTTGTCGGGTGCCGCGAATGGTTGGCTTTATGGGGCGGGAGCCTGTGAAGTTGCTGTTTCGACTTCTTCTCGGGTCAATCCGGTTATAGCCATCACATCTTCAAACGCTGTGCCCATCTGCTTCATCCTGAATGCAACGTCAAGCGCCTTACGCTTTTCCCCTTCTGCTCGCCCTTTTTTCATGCCTTTTTCGTTCCCTTCTTCCCGTCCCTTCTCTCTGCCTTCTTCCCGTCCCTTCTCTCTGCCTTCTTCCAGTCCCTTCTCTCTGCCTTCTTCCAGCCCCTTCTCTTTGCCTTCTTCCAGCCCCTTCTCTCTGCCTTCTTCCCGTCCCTTCTCTCTGCCTTCTTCCAGCCCCTTCTCTCTGCCTTCTTCCAGCCCCTTCTCTCTGCCTTCTTCCCAGCCTTCCAAGCGACCCAGTCCATAGTTTGACTCTACGATGCTCGCTTGATAGCTCAACTCATATTGATAGCGATCATATGCCAAACGCTCATTTTCCGACATATTCATTACGGAAAACGCCTTTTTTGCT
>CAIYUY010000350.1 GCA_903929485.1 uncultured Desulfuromonadales bacterium | reverse complement strand
TCCACCACGACTTCAGCTGCTGGTACCATTGTCAGTTTCCTCTCAATAGGTCCTGGTTGAGGAGAGGAACTGAGGCTCTCTGGTGTCTCTCATGTCAGTAATTCTCCGTCAGTTGATGATAGAGAATTATAGTCTGCGACACATAGCAGTTGTGAAATAAATGGAGACACGTTGGTTGTGCAGCAATTAAGAACCAGCTTTACAGAATCATTGCTAATTAATTCAATAAAACTTTTGCAATAATCACCATTAACCCATAGTGCTTCCCATACTTTATCCCGCAGAGTTTTATAAACACTAGAAAGTGATTGTTTGTGCAGAAAATGCAATGAAGTTTGAACAGGTATCGGATTCGCAATAATTATTCGATATTTTTCCTCTCCCAAATGTTTTTTAATCTTAGGCGAATTCATAACGTCTATTATTTTATCTGCTATTTCCTCTCCAGTTGAACCTTGCGCGGGTGCAACCGGACTTAAAGAGTCGTTGGAATATAGGTATTCATCTTTGTGAGGCGATTCTAAAACTAATAATACTGATGGTATTGAATTTTCAATATCGTCTGCATACTCATTAAACCTAGATCTCTTAAAAAAATCACTTGGATTCTCAAATTCATATAATTCATAAATGCCAACCTCCTTAATTATTTGGTATCTATATGAATTTTGGACGTTGTGCTTGTTCGAGAAGAACTGCTTACTAATGGTTATTTCCGTATTGTGTTCGTTCGTGGCGATGAATTTGTGATTCTTTTGGAAGCGAAGCAGTTCATCTTTGATGCGTATATTTACACACACTTTAACTTTCTTCTTGTCATTTATTTCCAGGTATAGGCTAAATTGTTTTCTGACCACTTTTTTAGTCAACATACGTGAATGCCTCAGTTAATGCTATATTGTGAGATATTAAACTTACAAGCCGATCGAAAACCGGAACCAAAAACCGCGAAAACCGGAACCAAAAACCGCGAAAACCGGGACCGAAAACCGCGAAAACCGGGACAGATCTATTTGTTTCTAATTTTAGGACTAAACGAAGTAATAGAATCGATGGTCACGGTCAGTCAACACATATAAACCACCGTACTTCTAATCCTCTGATCTCATGAGTAGCACAGTCATCATAGCGGCAACGTCTCTAATAAACAACAGAATTTAGAACCAGTTCAAAGCTTTCCTTCATCTTCTCGTGATTTACCAGCCTCCCCACCCCAGCAGCAAATCACCCCACCCGCTCCCTTAACCACCCCAAAATCCGCACCATCGCCAGGGTATCCAAGTGGCAGTATTCCAGAAGATTGCTATTGATCGCCTCCCGCTCTGTCGGATCATCCGTCGTCCTCATCCGCAACCACGATGAAGCCGCCGTGCCGCCGTCGGCAATCTCCAACCCGTCGTAACTTAACTCGGGAATCAACGCCGGCAACACCGATTTCAATGATGCGGAGCCGTGCATCTGCCAGTCGTACACAGCACGATTCCGGAAGGGAATCATCAGGTCTACCAACCGCTCCCTCACCGCCGCGACCTCCGGAGCAAGCTTGCGGAATCGATCCCCCAGCTCTCCTAGGATGCGGGACTCGAAGACCTTGTTCCAGGCGATGATGGCGCCGGTCTCGGGGAGTGCAGCCAGGAGACTGGTCAGGAGTCCGGCCGCTGGATTGTCTTCGTCAGCCGCCGCCAGCCAGGCGTGATGCTCTACCTCGCCCCCTTCCTCCCGGATGATATGCAGCGAGTACTGGAACGGCACCTGCTGATAGGGACGTGTCCCGTTGAAGAGCGGCACCGGCGTCATGAAGGTGGTCTCGAAATCCAGGAAGGAGAGCGGATATGTGAGAGTACCCAGAAATTGCCCCACTGCCGCCTGGTCCACCTGTTGCGACTGGTTAAGGTGGGCTTCCACCTGCTGCCGCTGCCGCCACCCCAGGCGATCCAGAGGAAGTTCGGTGTACCGAACCAGCCCCTCACGGTAGAAGGTAAACGGATCCGGTTTGCCGTAGCTTCGGAGATCAAACACCGACGGCGACGGCACATGCGCCCAGCAGTGACCGTGAAACGGGCAGCCGTAGGGATTGTAGCAGTGAGGACCGATAACGACATTCGGTATCTCGTCGGTCAGCATGTCTTGTAGTTGTGCCACACGATCCCGCACCTCATCCTGTCGGTCTACAACATTCTCCGTCAGATCCTGCCGGGTAAAGAGCTGCTGAACATCAACACCACCCTGCCGCACATACTGATTGTTGACATGCACCAGCCCGGCGTACCGGAGCGGCACTCCAGCGCCGGTCACCACGTGATACTGCACCGCGATGTCATCCAGATACACGCTCTTCATCCCGGTGGAGCCCTTCACCTCATGCAACTCCCACCCTCCCCTCCCCTTGTGCAACAGATCAACTTTGACAAAAACACCGTCATGGCTGAAGGCCGCCTCGTAGAGCGTCGTCACCCCGTTGTCAAGGAGCTGTCGGGTCCGGGCCAGCTGCTCTGTCGTAGTCAGACCGTCATAGGGAATCTCTACCCCGCCAGGGAAAATTTCACGAGCCAGCACCCCCACATCGGTCCCGCTCTGAAAGACGGCTTCCTGGGAGTCGGAAACCTCGTCCTTCAGTTCCGGCCGGTAGTTGTTGAGCCAGAGCGCCTTGGGGCATTGAAGCCCCAGCATATAGCGGGACTTGCTGAGAAAAGTGTTCATGGTGCGGGTGGTAGTCATGGCTGACCTCCTGAATCATTAGATGCTGTCAGCATATATCAGCAGTACGTCTCTTTGTGTCGGATGAAAACATTATCCAGAAAACGGCATTTGAACCACGGAGGCACGGAGACACGGAGACACGGAGAAAATCACCGAGAAAATTTATT
>CAIYUY010000349.1 GCA_903929485.1 uncultured Desulfuromonadales bacterium | reverse complement strand
CTTCTCCCGGGGATAGTGCGGGAGTGATTTCAGAATCATGATACGGCGGTGAATCGCCGAACCAGCCTCGGTTCTTCCTTTTGGTTGTCTCATCGCGTATCTCCTTTCTGATTCCAAGATATACGGACATGGCGACAGTTTGAGTCGGATGCAACGAGGAGGCGGAAAATATTTTCCGGTGATCACGGAGGGAAGGTAGCGATGCAATACGACCTATCAAGTCGTATCGTCGTGATACGGTTGTCGCTGCCGACATTACTAAAAAGTTGGGAGAGCCGCATGTATGAGCACGCCGCATCGATAATCAGGGAAGCAGAAGCTTTTGTCATAACCGCGGGAGCGGGAATGGGAGTGGATTCCGGACTGCCGGACTTTCGGGGTGATCTTGGCTTCTGGAAGGCATATCCGGTCTATGCCCGGCGGGAACTTTCATTTGCAGAGTGCGCAACACCAGAGTACTTCACCATCGATCCCCACTTCGCCTGGGGTTTTTTCGGGCACTGCACCAGTCTCTACCGGGAAACGATCCCCCACCATGGTTTCCATCTCATCAAAAAATGGATCAAGAGAAACGGTGCCGATTACTTTGTCGTCACCTCCAATGTCGATGGCCAGTTTCAGAAAGCCGAATACGACGAAGAGCGGATACATGAGGTGCATGGCTCGCTTCAGTGGCTGCAGTGTCACTCATGCTCAAATGAAAACATCTGGTACAACGATGAAGTTTTCAGGATAGATGAAGCCACCATGCGTGCCTTCGACCCGCTACCGCGTTGCAAAAAGTGTGGCGAGGTGAGCAGACCCAATGCCTTAATGTTCGGGGATTGTTGGTGGCGGGACAGACGATCTCGCCATCAGGAATATGCATTTGACCGATTCCTGCAACTGAATTCCGCTCGCCGGATTGCGGTAATAGAGATAGGTGCGGGAAAGGTTATCCCGACAATCAGGGCGACATCATCAAACATTGGCAAAAACTTCGATCTTGCCACCATACTGCGCATCAACCCCCGCGATCCGGAAATCTCGTCGCCGCACCATTCGATCCCCTGCGGGGCGTTGGAAGCTCTGCAACATATTGATGCGTTTCTTGGTTGATCCGCGTAGATCCGTATGATCAGATTTGATCCGCGTTCCATTGAATGTGAAGGAAGGTGCAGCAATGAACCAAAATGAATCCACAAGCAGGATATCAAGCCCCACACCCATCGACGCCATACCTACGAACGTTCCGACAGAATTCTTGGTACAGATTCTTCAGGAATTTCCGGAAACTAGCAGTGACGATATTTCCATTGCCAGGATTGTGGTCGTCGGCGTGGGACCATTGGGATCTCGAATGGTCCGTTTACTGACCCGAACCACTACGGTTGTGAGTTGCTATGAGCTACTGTTCGATCCGGATCACGAGGATGACACGTCCATGGGGGCGCTTTTCTCCAGGGTAAGAACATGCGACCTGCTGTTTCTCCTCTCCGCCTTCGACGATGAGGAGTGTACACGCCCCATGATGGCGTTGGGGGAAACGGCCCGTACTGCCGGGGCTCTGACCATCGGTATAACCACCGACCAGGAAAAAGGGAACGCCTTGAGAAGCGCTCTTCCCGGCAACTCCTTGAGTTGGGCCGATACGCTTTTCACCGTAGCCGATGACTCGTTCACCGGGCGACTTACCGGACAATCCCCTGCCATGGATCATTCCTTCGCCCTCGCCGGGTATGCCATGAGGCATATGGTAACAACAATCGTAAATATTCTGGTCACAGCCCACTTCATCTGTGTGGATTTTGCCGACATCACGTCGGTCATGACCAACGGACCGTATGGGAGGATGGGAGTCGCCGTGGCTTCCGGCAGCGAAAGGGGAAAGATGGCCGCAACCCTGGCATTGGCACAGCTTGAGCGCCAGGGGGTCCAGTTGGAAAAGATCAGCACTCTGGTAGCAACCCTTCACGGTTCCTCCCATCTCACCAATGATGACTTTGATCAGATCGCCAGAACCCTGCACGAGGCTCTCCCTGAAGATGCGAACTTCATCCTGACCGATGACCTTAACGAACTCATGGGGGAAAACATCAAGGTAACTCTCATGGCGGTAATGCGGGACATGCTCCCCATTACGGAGATAGAGCGACGAAGTATCGAGTCAGCGGAAACCGGAAGGATCAACGAACGGGCAGGTGGGGTCAGACCCTCAAGATGACAAGTTGAAGATGTAATCTTGGCAACTTGAAAGCCCACCTAACCGTAAGCTGCCACTTCTGCGCGTTGGCAGTATCCGGCTTACGCAGATTAAGGCCTTGAGAATCAGGACCAAGCGACACGGAAACAATGCCATGCATCAGCACCCCCGGTTTAATGAATATATTCAGATCGTAGCGGAAACACCTTTAATTGACAACAGAATTCATAAACGGTTCACAACTATTTACCCCATGCATCTCACCAATTCCTCGCCCCACACCAATTAACCCCACCCGCTCTCTCAACCACCCCAAAATCCGCACCATCCTCTCACCTGACCCATCACACCAAAGGATGAAATCCCATATATATCTTGCTCATGTCATACATTATCCGCTAGGATGACATCAACAGCATCCGCAAAGGAGCCGAAATGAATACCGTTCCCGCAAAAGAACTGAAACGCCATGGCATATCAGCTATAGAGAAGCTCCTGCCTCACGGTCCCGTACACATCATCAGGCGAAACCAGCCGATATGCGTGGTCATTGCCGAGGAGGAGTATCGACAATTAACTCAGGCAGCGGCCTCGCCTGCCAATTCCCACACTGTCATGGAATGGTTCGCCCTCTCTTCCCTGGGAACGGCAACCAAAGAAGAGATTGACGCCCGATTGACCGACGAACGAGCCTCATGGCATTAGCCCGTTTCACTCCCAAACACTGCCCCCTTAACTCACCGTTCGGTAGGTTATTTATTCATCCAGCAATCTGCCATTCCCCTAATATCCGTGATATGCTATTCTGTGAAAAATATTCTTGCGGGAGTTATTTTCATGCCGACTTCAACCAACATGATTGACCTCTCACCACTCCCCGCCTCAGCTCGCCGGGAGATGAGGGATTTTTACGAATTCCTTCTTTCTCGCCGGAAACGGTCGCAACGAAAAGCAGTCGCTCGCACCCTCCCCCCAGCCTTTGATGCCCCCATCAAAGTAAAGGAATACCTGATGGTTTCTCGGGACGAACTGTACAATGAGATCTAACTGCCCCGCAAAAAATTACCCCGCCCGCTCCCTTAACCACTCCAAAATCCGCACCATCGCCAGGGTATCCAAGTGACAGTATTCGAGAAGATTTCTAGACATCGCCTCCCGTTCCGCAAGATCATCCGTTTCCCTCATCCGCAACCAGGCCGATGCTGCCGTTCCGCCGTCGGCAATCTCCAACCCGTCGTAACTCAACTCGGGAATCAACGCCGGCAACACCGATTTCAATGAAGCGGAACCGTGCATCTGCCAGTCGTACACGGCACGATTCCGAAAGGGAATCATCAGATCCACCAACCGCTCCCTCACCGCCGCGACTTCAGGCGCGAGTTTGCGGAAACGATCACCCAGCTCTCCCAGGATGCGGGACTCGAAGACCTTGTTCCAGGCGATGATGGAGCCGGTTTCAGGAAGTGCCGCCAGGAGACTGGTCAGTAACCCTGCCGCAGGATTATCTTCGTCGGCCGCCGCCAGGTAGGCGTGATGCTCTACCTCACCACCCTCTTCCCGAATAATATGCAGCGAGTACTGGAATGGCACCTGCTGATAGGGACGTGTCCCGTTAAAGAGCGGCACCGGCGTCATGTAGGTGGTCTCAAAATCCAGAAAGGCGAGCGGATAGGTGAGCGTCTTCAAAAACTTCCCCACTGCCGCATTGTCCACTGTTTGCGACTGATTGAGGTGAGCTTCCACCTGCTGCCGCTGCCGCCACCCCAGGCGATCCAGGGGAAGTTCGGTGTACCGAAAGAAAGTCATCCAGATACACGCTCTTCATCCCGGTGGAGCCCTTCACCTCATGCAACTCCCACCCTCCCCTCCCCTTGTGCAGCAGATCAACTTTGACGAAGACACCATCATGGCTGAAGGCCGCCTCATAGAGCGTCGTCACCCCCTCATCAAGGAGTTGTCGTGTCCGGTCCAACTGCTCCGTCGTGGTCAAGCCGTCATAGGGAATCTCCACCCCACCGGGAAAAAGATCCCGGGCCAACACCCCCACGTCAGTCCCGCTCTGAAAGATCGCATCCTGTGATGCGGAAACCTCGTCCTTCAGTTCCGGCCGATAGTTGTTGAGCCAGAGCGCCTTGGGGCATTGAAGCCCCAGCATATAGCGGGACTTGCTGAGAAAAGTGTTCATGGTGCGGGTGGTAGTCATGGCTGACATCCTGAATCATTAGATGCTGTCAGCATATATCAGCAGTACGTCTCTTTGTGTCGGATGAAAACATTATCCAGAAAACGGCATTTGAACCACGGAGGCACGGAGACACGGAGACACGGAGAAAATCACCGAGAAAATTTATT
>CAIYUY010000348.1 GCA_903929485.1 uncultured Desulfuromonadales bacterium | reverse complement strand
TGAATCCTCCCTTCGGCGCCGACAAGGATACCCTGCCGATTCCGGTCACGATCGTTCATGTGGTCGAAGAGAATCCTCCTGAAGGAGAAGAGCGGATCGAGTGGTTTCTGCTGACCACCGTAAACGTACAGTCAGCGGAAGACGCCAAGGATTGCCTCCACTGGTATTGCAAACGTTGGCGCATCGAAGATTGGCATCGAGTGCTCAAATCGGGATGTTGTATTGAAGATGCAGCACATGAGACGGCCGAACGTCTCAAGCGGTCAATAGCAATAAGCTTGGTTATTGCTTGGCGCATTATGTTAATGACTCTATTAGGCAGAGAAATTCCGGAACTTCCTGCTGAAGTACTGTTTTCAGATATAGAAATTGAAGTGTTGACTGCTATTGCAAAGCAAAGAACACTTGAAAAGCCTGATAACATCGGGAAAGCGGTGCAACTGGTCGCACGTTTGGGAGGCTATCTCGCTCGTAACAGTGACCCTCCACCTGGTCACCAGTTGATGTGGGAGGGATATATTACGTTACGGGCGATGTGTGCAGGATACGCCCTCAGGTGTTAACAGTATCTCACTAGTTTATGGGTAAAGGGCAGGGCTAGGTCAGATACCGATACATTGGAGTATATGCCCCAACAGAGCTGTGATGCGTAAACGGAAGGTTCTTGTTGGCGATCAGCATGCCCAATATAAGTTGCTGTCTCTTACTAAGAATGGTGTGATAGTTCGAGATGTTTCAACTGGAAAGGGTAAGTTTTCATCGGACATGGGGACAAACCAGGAAGTTCGTAATGGCGATCTCGTTCTCTGTCTGTTTGATGTACCTGAGACCCCTCGCACTGTAGGAATATCCCGCCATGACGGTATGATCACTGGTGCTTACACTGTAATGGAGTTTTTGAATTTAGAGATTGCTCGCTACCTTGAGATGTATTACATCGCTATGGATGACAGGAAACTTCTAAGTCCACTTTACTCAGGACTTAGGAATACAATCCCTCCTCCACGGTTCTTGGGTACAAAGTCTCCACTCCCTCCTCCCGACGAGCAGGCTGCCATCGTCCACTTCCTTGACCACGTCAACCGGCGGATTGAGAAGACCATACGGGCCAAGAAAAAGATCATCACGCTGCTGAACGAGCAGAAGCAGATTATTATCCACCAAGCCGTGACCCGTGGTCTCGATCCGAATGTCCGGTTGAAGCCGTCGGGGGTGCCGTGGTTGGGGGAGATTCCGGAGGGTTGGGAGGTAAGACGAAATGGTCACTTGTTTAAGGAGCGAATTGAACGTGGGCAGCGAGGTTTACCTGTGTTGGCCGTCTCATTGAGAACTGGTGTGACGATTAGTTCAGATGTGGCAAGGGGCGATTGGATAGTTTCAGACCGTAACCGGCTCTATTGGGATGATTTCAAGCGACTCATGTCTCCGGTTCCGTCGATCAATGAGCAAAAACGGATCGTTGAATACGTTGCTACGCAGTTCGTTAAAACGAATCGTGACATTTCTCGGGCTGAACACGAGATCGACCTCCTCCGTGAATACCGCACCCGCCTGATCGCCGACGTGGTAACGGGCAAGCTGGATGTGCGGGGTGCGGCGGCGCGGTTGCCGGATGAGATTGAAGAGCCAATGGTGGAAGCGCCGGACGATGATCTCGATGATTCGGGTGAGGAGGTGTGTCATGACAACTGATCGCAACTCCGACTATCTCGCCTGAACGTAGGTTGGGGTGAGGCACGAACCCCAACGGGGGAATAATGATGAAACCTCCAGAGGTTGAGCCGGAACCGCTGATTCCCAAACATGGCGGCTATCGGAAACTGAAAAGTTTCCAGATATCACAGTTGGTCTATGATATTACGGTTCGCTTTTGCGAGCGTTACGTGGATCGCTTCAGCCGCACGGTTGATCAGATGGTCCAGGCGGCCCGTTCCGGGGTTCAGAATATCGCCGAGGGGAGCAGGACTGCGAAAAAAAGGAGTTCATCATGACCACCGATACCAGTGAACGGGGTCTGGAGGATCTGATCTGTGCCGCCATGACCGGCGTGGCGTCGCTGTCGTCCCTACCGGTTGAAGGGAGTCACTTCCCGACTGAGTCCTACGGCGGCGCCGGCTGGCTGTTGGGCGACCCCCGCGATTACGACCGGGAGTACTGTGTCGATCTCGTACACCTCCGTGATTTTCTGACCGCTACCCAGCCTGAAACGGCCAAGGCTTTGGAACTGGAGCGGGATACCCCGGTGCGCCGCCGGTTTCTCGCCCGCCTGGAGAAGGAGTGCGGCAAGCGGGGAGTCATCGACCTGCTGCGTAACGGAGTGAAGCACGAAAAGTACTCCCTCGACCTCTTCTACGGCGCTCCGTCCCCCGGCAACGACAAGGCCGCACTTCGTTCCGCCGATGGAGGAGGAGCTTTCCAAGGGGATACTGGAAACCATCGACATGGACAGCTACCGGGTCGAGAAGCAATTTGCCATGAATATTGTCCTGGTCGACGAGGATGCCGAGATTGAGCCGGCGCCGGTGAGCGGCGGCGGTGGGAAGGCGCAGCCGGAGTTGGATCGACTCAGCAATATCCTCAACTCTTTCAATGAGCAATTCGGCACGTTGTTCACCGATGTTGATCGGGTCGCCAAGCGACTTAAGGTGATTCGCAACAAAGAACATACCCGACAGAAACCCGTTTACCCTTCGACAAGCTCAGGGCGAACGGATTCAGGTTTAATAACCGCCTTATTTTCCGTTCGTGGTGAGCCTGTCGAACCATGAACGGAAAATCGATACC
>CAIYUY010000347.1 GCA_903929485.1 uncultured Desulfuromonadales bacterium | reverse complement strand
TCACCGCTTGCCGACTCTCCAACACCCGCTTCAAATAATTATGGTTCTTCAACGGCCCCTTACCCTTACCCCTGAGCGCCTCCACCGTCTCGGCCATGGCCTCATTCAACGCGCCGCTCCCCGCTCCCTGCTCGCCGATCGCCAACACATCCACCGTCAACCGTGTCATCCGGTCCCACGCCAGGGCGCGTTTCTCCGAACGAAACAGCGACAGATACGCAAACAGCGACGGCGGAAACTCCCCCTTCATCCCGATCAACCGCCGGGCTTCTTCATCCTGGATGACCGCTTCAATGGAAAACTGCGCATGACAGCACGGGCAATGCAGCATCATGGCCTATTCTCCAGCGAGTTACGAAGCCCGTCCCGTTCGGCCCGTGCCTGAGCGAGAGACGCGATGAGCACCTCATTATCGGCTTTGAGGCAGTTTTCAGCGTCCTTACCCTTCCGGAGATAAAGAGTCGCTATCCTGTGCTCCTCCCGCAACCGCTTCACTTCCTCGGCCAAGGTAATGATGGCATCCTCGTCATCATTCCAATCGTTAGCGATATGATTCGCTCTGTTCATCGCCTGTTCAACAGTCATTTTCGCCACCTCCCCACTCACAAACTGCGCCGAAATACTCCTCTGCCCACCCTCACACGTCATCCAGATCCCCGGATACTCCACCATCAACCCACCTATCCCGGTCAAATCTCGTAACGCCTCATCAACCGCATGGATCACCATCCACCGGAGGATTCTTTCCGTCTCATTCCCAGGGGCATCGATCACGACCTCAACCTTAACTCTCATTGCCTTTTTCACCCTTCACCCTTCACCCTTGCCTTTTCACCCTTGCCTTTATTCATTCCCCAGCCGATACTCCCACGTCGGTTGATCGGCGTCCTTCACCCGGCGGCAGGCAATGGCAATGCCGTTATCACGGATCTCCTTCACCGTGGCCGACACCGCCTGATTGCGCCACCCCCTGGCCGCCGACATCTCCGCCAGATTCAGGGTCGTATGCCACTGACCATCGGCCAGAATCGCCATGATGATCTGCAACCGCGTACTGCTGTAGAGTTTTGCAAAATTACCCGCCATTTATCATCTCCTCACACAGTGTTGAAGGTTCAAGAGGACTTCCGTAGGGGCGACCGGCGGTCGCCCCTACAGAAACCCGATCAACATTCAACAACGGTCGCAGCAAGCCGCGTCCCTACGCCGCCGCCTTGAACACAAACGCCTGCTTCTCCGGAATGGCAAGGGTTTCACCCGTCTGGGGATTCCTCCCCATCTTTGCCGCCCTGGTCACAACCTTGAACGTACCGAACCCCCTGAGCGTCACCGGCTCCTTGTGGGCCACTTCCCGAATCAGGTCGAAGGCATGGGAAAGGGCCTCATCGATCTCCTTCTTGGTGATCGTGCCGCTGATCATCAGCATCTGCACTTCCTCAACCAGTTGTTTCCTGTTCATCGATTATCTCCTTTAGAGTATTTTCTGCGCCAATCCTGCGTCTTCAAAATATGAATAAAAACCTCGCCGCAGCCATCACATACCAGCTGCACCGCTTTGCCGCACATGATGACCTTTACCAGCTCCTCATCAATATCCGCCTTACACTCCGGGCATTCCATCAGATAAATACCTCTTCAATAAAGATGACTTTTGCCCAAAAGTTGCACACAGGACAGACCAAATTTTTTACCGGCTCGACAGTTCCGGCAGAAGAAAGATAGCTTCTCTGCTTTTTGTTCTTGGTAAATTTCGCGCCGTTGCAACGCATGCTGTCGCATATTGCTGTGATACTGAAATAAGGTAGCTTCATCCCGTTCCCCCTGTAAGGGCACGGCATGCCGTGCCCCTACGTTTTTCGCTCTGTACGGGCGATTCATGAATCGCCCCTACGGTTTTATTCACCATTCACCATTCACCATTCACGGCTTCAAGAGGCAATATTCAAATTCAACTGGTTGTAAATCCCATCCGCCTGCCGCCGATAAAACCGGATATACGCCTTGGAGCTCACCACCTGCACCGAATCAGAAATCGCCTGCATTGCCTGCTGCCACGCTTCGTCCTTAATGTCAATCCGCCGCAAGCTCAGAATCCGCTTCGTATTGATCCGCCCGGCCTTGTCCACCTGGAACGCATCATTGATGATCGTCCGGATCTCCACGCCGGAACTGTCCGACCAGCGCTTCAAACAGTCATCAATCAACTGTTTCGCCGCCTGCAACCGCTCATCGAAACTAATCGTTTCATCCATCGACCGGAGCAACTTATACTTTCCGTCGAAAGAAAGAAGCTGCACATTCCCCTTGCTCCCGCCCAGATTCGCCCCGTACTTCTCCCCGGACAACTCGATAAACGCCTGAATATCCTCCATCGCCGTCCGCTTGAACTCGGCCAGAATCGCGGCCATCTCCTCGGCCCGCTTCATCAGCTCCATCACCAGACCGTTGCGCAGCAGATCGACCTCCTTGATACTCTCCACCGGCACCAACCGCCCCACGCCATCCACCATGTACCCCGCCACCTGTTGCGCCATCTCTGTCTCCTTTTCCTTCCCGATGTATTCTTCCCGTAGGGGCGATTCATGAATCGCCCCTACCGCTTCACCCTTGCCTTTTTCATATCGTCGCCACGATCCGCGCCAACCACCCCAACGAGAAGCCGATAAACACCGCCATGACTGTAGTAATCAACATAAACTCAGCGACCTGCTCCAGATGCTTATCCACATCCAATGTTTTCACGAGATCCTCCGGAGCGCTCCCATCTTGATCAACTCCCGCACCATCTGCGTATTGGCATGGCAGTACATCGCCCGCTTCGTCTTGCCGTAGGTCCGCCACCACTGGAATTCCTCAATAATCCGCTTCAGCATGAACTTGCCTCCTGATGGTTACGTGCGCCGCTCTTCACCGGGTTTATCACAACCCGCCCCGTATCCGGATGGATCACAAAGGGTGGCGGGGTTCTATGGAGACTGGCCACCCACTGATTGTGCTTCGAAGCGCATTTCTTGCAGAATCCGCTCTGATTCCGAGGCGTAATGGGGGTATCGCAC
>CAIYUY010000346.1 GCA_903929485.1 uncultured Desulfuromonadales bacterium | reverse complement strand
GGTACCGGCTTGGGGCTGACCATCTCACGCCAACTGGCGGAGCTCATGGGGGGAAGCATGGGGGTTGAAAGTCTCCCGGGAAAAGGTTCCACTTTCTGGTTTACCGCTACGCTGAAAAAGCAACAGAGCGTCCACGACTCTTCTCCATGGGAACCAGGGGAAAGGGTAATTATGGGAACGCCGGCGGGAAAGCGTACCCGGAGCGCCACCCGCCTCCTTCTGGTGGAGGATGACCCCGGTAACCGGATGCTCATGACCACCCTCCTGACTAAAATCGGCTTTCCGGTGGATTCGGTCGACAATGGCCGAGAAGCCCTGATCGCTCTGGGAAAAAACGACTACGCCCTGGTGCTCATGGACTGCATGATGCCGCTGTTGAACGGCTATGAAACCACGGCCGCCATTCGAGATCCCAGTTCGGCGGTGAGGAATCATCTCATCCCGGTCATCGCCCTCACGGCGAACGCCTTCACGGATGATCGAGCCCTCTGCCGTGGCGCGGGGATGAATGATTATCTGAGCAAACCCGTTGATTTCGTCCAATTGCTGAAGATGATTGATACGTGGACCCCATTCGACACCCCTTCGACTTCGCTCGGGGACCACCCTTCGACGGAGCTCGGGGACCACCCTTCGACTTCGCTCGGGGACCACGCTCAAGGGGCGAAAAAGAGAAGAGAGGAGGAGGCCGAATCTTGCGGCGTTACCGACCCTGTTTTCCTCCCGGACGATTTTTTGCGGCGCAACCTGGGTGATCGTCACCTGGCGTGTGCAGTGGCGACCATTTTCAGGGATGGCGCCCCGGAACATCTCACCGCCGTCTCCCACGCGGTTGCGGCGGGGAATGCTATGGCGCTGCATCGGGCGGCCCATAAGCTGAAAGGGGCCGCGGCCAATCTCTCCCTGCCGGAACTGACCGGAATCGCCCGGAGGATCGAGACCATCGCCGGTGATGGGGAGATCGCAAAGGCGGGGGAACTGTTATCAGAACTGGAACAGAAGCTGCAACGGGCGGTATCCGTGCTGCGTGAACAGCTTATGGAGCCCAAGGGAGAGCATCAACCATGAACGTCCTCATCGCCGAAGATGACGCCCCGTCACGCCTGATGTTGCACTCCATGTTAACCAAGTGGGGGTACGCCGTGACCGCAGCCGGTGACGGCGATGAAGCTTGGCGGATCCTGGGCGAACCCGGGAGTGAAATGCTGGTGATTCTTGACTGGATGATGCCCGGCATCGAAGGACCCGAGATCGTGCGACGCCTGCGGGCCATGGCAGAGGGGAAGCGGCATTACATCATCATCATGACCTCTTCCTGCATTGAAGACGCCGCCGCGCTGGCCCTTGACGCCGGGGCCGACGATTTTATCAATAAACCGTTCGACAGCAATGAACTGCGGGCGCGGGTCGCCGTGGGACGCCGGGTGATCCTGCTTCATCAGAACCTCATGGACAAGCTGCACAAACTGGAAGCGGCCACCGAAACCATCTCGCGTCTCGCCGGAACGGACGAACTGACCGGACTTCACAACCGGCGGTCGTTTAACGAAAATTTCACCTTGGCCGCCAGCGCCGCCCGTCGCAACGGCTACCCCCTCTCGCTGATCAGCATCGACCTGGATCATTTCAAGAAGGTCAACGACACCCTCGGCCACGACGTGGGGGACTTGGTATTGACGGAGTTTTCCGCCTTGATCGCCGGCATGATGCGGGCGGAGGATCTGGCCGTCCGCTGGGGAGGGGAGGAGTTCATCATATTATTGTCCCACTCCAATGAAAATGCTGCGGCGACATTGGCCGAACGGATACGGAGCGCCTTTGAGCGAACCCCCACCAGCGCCACTCCGCTCCCCATGACCGCCAGCTTCGGCGTAGCCCAGTTGCGCGTTGGAGAGAAACAAGACGACTTGGTCAAGAGAACCGATCTGGCTCTCTACCGCGCCAAGCATGAAGGACGCAACCGGATTGTGTTGTCGGGAAGTTGAGGGGAGACCTCCATTAATGAAAGACAACAACTCTTACAGTAAAACAGATTCCCTGAAAAACTCCAACTATTCAAACCTCCCGCCACTGGCAACCCTCGTTACCACATTGGTTCTGACCCTCTTTTTCTGGCATCAGTTTGACGAAAGCCTGAGAGCGCGCTCAGCTGCGGTTTATTCCGAAAAAACCGGGGAGATAAGCAATCAGATCCTGAAGAGACTGCATGACCATGAACAGGTATTGCGTGGAGCCGCCGGCCTTTTCTCCGTCAAGGATACGGTTACACGCACGGATTGGCGGCGCTACGTATCCGCGTTGCAGCTGGATAAAAATCAGCCGGGCATTCTCGGCATCGGCTTCTCCAAGTGGCTGCCGGCTGCGGAGAAAAACACCCATATGCAGCAAATTCGCTCTGATGGATTCCCGGAATACACGATTCGACCCGCGGGAGAGCGACCTGTCTACACCTCGGTAATCTTTCTTGAGCCGTTTAACTGGCGAAACCAGCGCGCCTTCGGTTATGACATGTATACGGAACAGGTGCGCAAGTCCGCTCTGGACAGAGCGCGTGATGAAAATATCGCCACCATTGCCGCTAAGATTATTCTTGTGCAGGAAACTGATAAGGACAAACAGTGCGGCATGCTGCTGTTTGTCCCTGTCTATCGTCAGGGAGCGCGGCTGGATACCGTTGGCAATCGGCGCGAGGCGTTTACGGGATTTGTCTACAGTCCCATCAGAATGAATGATTTTGTATCCGGCACCCTCGCCAGGCCGCCCCTGGACATCGCCTTTGATATCAACGTCATCGGCGGCAAGACGACAGACACCTTGATGTACAGCTCCATGGAAGCCCGAAGGCTGATTCTGCCCGGGAAATTCATACCGGCCATCACCTCGGTAAAAACAGCAGAAGCATACGGCTGTTCCTGGCAGTTCACCTTCAAGACCCTACCCGGATTCAACAAAGAGTTAAACCGGGATAAATCCCGTCTGGTTCTTTACGCCGGTATCGCCTTCAGCATTCTCCTCGCCTACATGGTCTTGCTGATAATCAGAAACAGGAACCAGGCGCTCAAATATGCGGAAGAAAAACTGTTCATGGCCAACGATCAGCTCTCCAGTGTCGTGGAGAGTTCCGGAGATATAATCGCCATGATGGATACCGAATACCGGTATACGTTTTTCAATGCCGCCTTCCGCAACGAGTTTCAGAAGATATTCGGTAAGGAGCTCAAACAGGGCGACTCAATGATTCAAGCGCTGGAACATCTCCCCCAGGAGCTGGCCAATGCCAGGGAGTACTGGAACCGTGCTTTGGGAGGAGAAGACTATGTAATTTGCCGGCAGTTTGGAGACACCAAACTGATTCGCAACTGGTATGAGCTTCACTTCAGCCCCGTCCATGCCAGTGACGGCGAGGTAATGGGAGCTGTGCATATAGTCCGCGATGTTACAGAACGCAAACGGTCGGAAGAACAGTTAAACGCACTCAGCACGGAAAAATCCATTATTCTCGATACTGCCGGGATAGGTATTTCTTTTGTTCGGAATCGTCGCCAGAAATGGGCGAACCATACCTTCTGCGAACTATTCGGCTACAAACAGGAAGAGATGGAAGGCTCCGAAACAAGCACGCACTTCCCGTCCCGGGAGGAATATGACCGGTTCACCGCGGAAGCATATCCTGTGTTGGCTTCCGGGAAAACTTTTTCAAAAAGCCTGCAAATGTCCCAAAGAGACGGCAAACTGTTTCACGCACGATTTACCGGTAAAGCCGTCAACCCGGAACAATTGTTTGAGGGAACCATCTGGATACTTTCGGACGAAACAGTTCAGAAAGAGCTGGAGATAAAGCTACAACAGAGCCACCTCCTGCTCACGACACTTTCCCGTCAGGTGCCGGGAACGATTTATCAATATCAGTTGTTCCCCGATGGACGTTCCTGTTTCCCCTACTGTAGTGATGCAATTTTTGAAATGTATGAAGTGACACCGGAGGAGGTTCGTGAAGACGCCACGCCGGCCCTTGCCAACATACATCCTGATGATATTGCCGGGGTTGTACAATCAATCATGAAGTCTGCTCAAACATTGGAACCGTGGGAGTATGATTACCGTGTTAACCTGCCTCAAAAAGGGATGCGTTGGCGGCACGGTTTTTCTCACCCTCAAAAAATGGCTGACAACAGCACCATCTGGCACGGCTTTATCCATGATAGCACCGAGCAGAAAAAACTAGAAAATGAGTTGATTGATGCTCGAAATGCCGCGGAAGCAGCTAACCTGGCCAAGAGCCGGTTCCTGGCGAACATGAGCCACGAAATCCGGACTCCCATGAATGGAGTCCTGGGGATGGCGCAGCTTCTGGCCATGACCGAACTCTCCTCGGAACAGCAGGCCTATGTGGAGACGCTCCGGTGTTCCG
>CAIYUY010000345.1 GCA_903929485.1 uncultured Desulfuromonadales bacterium | reverse complement strand
CGGGTGGAGTACCAGGTGGGGTCAACGGCCAGCTTGGCCTTGATGGCGGCGAAGAGGATGGTCTCCTCCTCGGAGCCGGGATTGGTCAGGACGCTTGAGTCCGTTTCCGCTCTGGTCCCCAGGTGGAGGAGGAGGGTGGCGTCGCCGCCATCATCCAGGATCATGTTGGAGAAACCGCCGTCGGGCCACTCGAAGATCCGGTGGGTGTAATCCCAGTACTCCTCCAGACTCTCCCCCTTGACGGCGAAGACCGCCGTGCCGCCGGCGGCGATGGCGGCGGCGGCGTGATCCTGGGTGGAAAAGATGTTGCACGAGGCCCAGCGGACCTCTGCCCCCAGCGCCTTGAGGGTCTCGATGAGGACCGCGGTCTGGATGGTCATATGGAGCGAGCCGGTGATCCGCGCTCCCTTCAGCGTCTGGACTGCGGCAAACTCCTCGCGGATGGCCATGAGCCCCGGCATCTCGGTTTCGGCGATCCTGATTTCTTTGTTTCCCCAGGCGGCCAGGGAAAGGTCGGCAACGATGAAATCCTGTGACATCTGTTATCTCCTTGTGGTGGTGATGAATGTGATGGTTGGCGTTGGGGCGATCCTTGCCTTCGCCCGGTTTGTGATTTCCCGCATTGTGATCGTCCGGTTTAAAGTCAGGGCGAATACAAGATTCGCCCCTACGGTCGGACAAGACGATGACGCCATGGAAGTGGTTCGGCATGAGCATAAAGGCGTCCAATTCCATCCCTGGAAACCGTTCCGGCAGTGACAGCCAAACATTATCGGCTCCCGCCTCTTCCTTTCGTTCCGCCTCGTTCCCTCTAACCTCGCACTGCGTTCCTCTTATCGAGCATTATGGCGATCCGCCGTTGAAGCGAGATAACTTACCAATCTATGCAGAAGTTTACGGTGGCGGCCGCAAGAGATGGTTCCTATGCATCCGATAAAACTTGAAACAGGGAGCACCGCCAGAAAACCAAGACGAATAAGTGAAGGTGCTTTGAGGCCACTGCCTGTATAGTCCGAATGATTTGGCTCAATGAGATCATCAAAACCGACAACCTGATGATGAAGCTGGGTGCTTACTCCGCAAACCAAGAGATCGCCAAAAGGAGGCATTTGCCGCAATACGATTGCCGGACGATTTTTCACTTGTCCGTTAGACTGTGGTAGTGGGGTCAGAACGACATCGCCCTCGTTCATAGTCGTACATCCGTAGTTCCGTATTCCGGCTCATCATCGCTGAAGGCCAAAGCCAGACCTTGTGCCGCCAGCACCGACCACGTAGTGCGCTCAGGAATCGGCTCCGGAAGCACCGTCACAAGTAATTGCGCATTAACCGGCAGGATATATTCCTCGTCCAACAGTATCTGGTTACCATCGTAATGGGCACGTAAGGCGACGGAAGGCATAATTCACCCCTCTACAAAAGTTATGATGGTGCAGCTTGCCGGCAACGTATTATTAATTCAACAAGTTTTCAGATGCTTGAACTGAGGGAATGAAGGAAAAGTATGAGGTATTGGGTACGGGTAGATCCTTGGTAAATGTCCGAAAAACGAACCTGACCCGCCCCTCCTCAACTTACTAATGTCCCGCCCATTCCCCGGTTTTATGGCAACTAAACTCATGAAATTATTGAGCAAGTAAAGAACTTAAGTACGTCCCCCTCGGCCTGCGTCCCCCTCGGCCTGTATCAAGGTGAATACCATCGGGCGAATACAAGATTCTCCCCTACGCAGGTCAACCTGGGGCTGCACGCAGCGCCCCTACGATGCCGTTACCACCAGCACCGTCTCCTCGCCCGCATCCCCTTCGATTCGCCGGCAGTCAATCCGGATGAATCCCGCCACCGTCAACCATGCTCTCAACTCTTCCTCGTCGAACCCCAGCCACTGATCCGCCAAGCGCTCCCGCACCCATTCCCGCTCGTGACGGGCCAGATCGGCCAGGAGCAGCATGCCGCCGGGAACCAGTACCCGCCGGATTTCGGTCAGGACCGCCGGCGGATCGGCGGCATGATGCAGCACCATGGCCAGCAGCACGCAGTGGGCGGAGCGGTCGGGGAGGGGAAGGTGAGTCATCTCCCCCAGCCGGAGTTCCACGCCGCTTACCTGCTCCTCCGTCAGGCGCCGCCGGGCCTCGTCCAGCATGGCGGGAGAGTGGTCGATGCCGATGACCGAGGCTGACCGTGCCGCCAGAGCCGGCAACAGGCCGCCGGCGCCGAAGCCGATCTCCACCACGCTCTTCCCCATCGGGACCAGTGACAGCAGGGGCTCCCGGTACCGGGGGGCCGGAAGGAGTGTCCGGGCCAGATCATCCCACTGCCGGGCATGCTTGTCAAAGAACTCCCGGCTTCGGTTTCTCCGCTCTTCCAGCACCAGCGCCACGGCTGCCAGGTCTTCTCCCCGCTGGGGAAGTTCCGTCAGCCCCTGCTCCAGCGCCGGCCGGATGGCGGTAAAAAAGGGGGAATCCCCCCCCACACGGTAATAGCTCCAGGTCCCCTGCCGCTTCACGGAGAGCACTCCCGCCTCGGTGAGGACCTTCAGGTGGTGGGAGACCCGCGACTGTCCCGTCCCCATGATCCGGGTCAACTCCTGTACGGTGAATTCGCCCCGCAGCAGGATAGCCGCCAAGCGGAGGCGGGAGGGGTCGGCCAGGGATTTCAGGGTCGGGAGCATAGATCACGTTTGCCTGTTGTTTGAATCAACTTTTGTTGATATATCATGGCGGGGCTGAGCAGGCAAGAAAAAAGGAATTCAATGGAAACGGCCCGGCGGTGCATACCGTCGGGCCGTCCAGGCAGATGACTCATGGAAGGTCAGGCCGCTTCCCCAGACATGACCTCTTTTTCGCCGAACAGTTCGTCAAATATTTCCTGCACCGTGGTGATCCGGTCGGCCTTCCAGGCGTTGGTGCCGCAGAAGACGAGGCCGCTCTCCACGTCACCCCTCTGGGCGCGATCCAGGGAGTAGACGATACAGAATCGCTCGCCGTTCTCCTTGTAGGAGCACTTCTTGAGGCAGCCGGTTTTGCACCTGGAGTTGTTTTCCTGGTCGTACCTGACGATGTTCTCCTGATTTTTGAGTATGGCCCGTCCGGGGAGCCCCGCCGGGCTCATGATGAGACCGATATCCTCCTTGCGGCAATCAAGATACATCTGTTTGAAGCTGTCGGCGGCGTCGCACTCCACCGTGGGGACGAAACGGCTGGCCATCTGCACGGCATCCGCCCCCTGGGCCAGGGCGTTCTCCAGATCAGCCCGGTCCCAGATCCCGCCGGCGGCGATGACCGGCATCTCCACCCGGTACTCGCTCCGGAAGAACTCCTTGATGGCACGGATCGTCCCGTAATGGTCATAGTTGCCATTGCCGATATTCTCCAGCTTTTCCCCCAGATGCCCCCCCGCGGTATCCGGGTCCTCCACCAGAACCGCGTCGGGGAGGCGATGGTACCCTTTGTCCCACTTTTTGGCGATGAGTTGGGCCGCGCGAACAGAGGAGACGATGGGGATAAGCGCCACATGGGGGGCGTGGGCGGTGAGTTCCGGGAGGGAGAGGGGGAGACCGGCGCCACAGATGATGACCTTGGCCCCCCCTTCGATGGCGGCCTTCACCAGGTTTTCGAAGTCCGAGAGAGCCACCATGACGTTGACACCGATGATCCCATCCGGGGCGATGGCGTAGGCCTTCCGGAGTTCGTTCTTCATCGCCTCCTGCTCCGCCTGCAGATAATTCTTGCCATTGTAAAATTCACTGTTAAGGGCGATACCGGCGGCGGCCACGATGCCGATCCCGCCACACTTGGCCACATGGCCGGCCAGGGATCCGGCCGAGACCCGTACCCCCATTCCCCCCTGGATCAGGGGATAAGGAACATCATATTTGCCAAGTCTGAATGGTTTCATCAATGCCTCGATTTTTTTCCCATGAGTAGCTTCGAGGACGACTTTATCAGAATCAGGCGAGGGTAAATGTAATAGAAGTGTAAAACCATTCCCTTGCAAAAGCACTATCCCGGTGGTACACAGTGGGGATGAAGTGGTTCCGGAAACTTTTCACCCCTCTCTTTGCCCTCATCGCCATCCAGTTGGTCTGGGTGCTGGTGGTCGTCTTATGGATCTACTGGTTCATCGGTCGTCATCAGGAGCTTCGGCGTCTGGCGCAACAGTACAAGCCGGATTTGCTTTCCGGCTACTCCTTTGATTGGCTTGTCCTTACGGAAGGTCTGGCGCTCCTCGTCGCCATCTTGGTGGGGGTGTATATCATCTTTCTTTACTGGCAGCGCCAGTCCGCCCTTAACCGCCGGCAAAGTGACTTCATCTCCCAGGTCACTCACGAACTGAAATCACCGCTGGCCTCCATCCGCCTCCACCTGGAGACCTTCCGCCTCCGCAAGCTCTCCCCGGAGCGGATGGAGCGTTTTCTGGACACCATGCTGGACGACACTACCCGCCTGGAAAATCATATCAATAATCTCCTCATGGCTGCCAAACTGGAACATGGTTCAGGCAGGGGAGAGCGGCAGTCCCGTGACTTTTCAGCGTTCGTGACTCTTTTCCTGGAGCGGAAACGGGAAAAGCTTCCCGAGGGGGGAAGCTTGATCTGGCGGATAGAGCCTGAAATCCTTGTGGAGTTTGATCCGGAGGGGATGGCCATGGCCTTGCGTAACCTCTTTGAAAACGCCATCCTCTATTGCATGGCCTCGCCGGAGATCGAGGTGCTCCTGCATCGCGAGGGGAGCAGTCGCTGCTGCCTGACCTTTTGCGACCAGGGGCGGGGCATGGAGAAAGACGATCTCCGGAAGGTTTTTCGGATGTTCTACCGGGTCAGAACCACCAATGAAAACATCAGGGGGACCGGGCTCGGTCTCTATATTGTCAAGTCCATCATCGACCGGCACGGCGGGCAGATCCGGGTGACGAGTCCCGGGTCGGGGAAAGGGACGATGTTTTATATCACTCTCCCCTTGGCCAAGGCAAAGGGGAAGAGTCATGAATGAGGAGCGGTCGCATATCCTTCTGGTGGAGGATGAACTCCATCTGGCAAGGGGGATGACCTTCAATCTGGAAGAAGAAGGGTATAGGGTGAGTCATGCGGAGACCGGCGAAGCGGCGCTGGAGCTCCTTGCCTTCAATCGCTTCGCCCTCATCATCCTGGATGTGATGCTGCCGGGAAAGGACGGTTTCACTGTTTGTCGCGAGGTTCGGGAGGCGGATCCGCGGGTTCCCATCCTGATTCTCTCCGCCCGTTCAGGGGAGAGTGATCGGATCTCCGGCCTGGACAGCGGCGCCGACGACTACCTGACGAAGCCGTTCAATTTGAGCGAATTTCTTCTCCGGGTCAGGGGGATGCTTCGCCGGTCGTCATGGTATCGGCCGGAACCGGTGGAGGAGGGGTATCGCTTCGGCGACAATGAGGTCTTTCTCCTCTCCTACCACGCCCGCACCGCCCAGGGGGAGATCGATCTCACCGAGCTGGAGATCAGGATGCTGGCGCTCTTTTTCCGGGACGAAGGAAAGACGGTTGCCCGCTCGACCCTCCTGGAGACGGTCTGGGGCTACTCCTCCGAGACCGAGACCAGAACTCTTGATAATTTCATCGTTCGGCTGCGGAAATATTTCGAGCCCGATTCCTCCCACCCCGTTTTCTTTCAGACCGTTCGTGGGGTAGGGTATCGGTTTATGAGACAGGGACTGGGGACCGGGGACCGGGGACTGGGGAAAAAACCGGATAAACCGGTCGCGAGGTAAAACCGGTGCAACACGAATGAAGGCCGGATGGGAATCCATCCGGCCTTCGTGTTTTTTTCACCCTTCACCCTTGCTCTTACCTCACTGCCAACCTGTTTACAATGAGACTCCCGTTTTCGACGATCAGCTTTCCCTTTAGAGACGTCATACCTGTGGGAGAGGGGGAGTAGGCGTTGTCATACCCGCCGTTAATGGTGAGATCAATGCCACTATTGAGTGTCAGATCCCCCACAAAGGTTATTGCCTGAGTCTCGATGATCGACCCATGGGAATACATGTAGGACAAATAGCAGGCATCAAAGATGGTGACATAGTAGTACCCGCCGGCCCTGGCGGGAAGGAGCGTGGCGGCGAAAGAGGCGGTCAGGGTCATGGAGGAATCCGCTATGACCGTATGCCCTTGGCCGCCACCGTCGGACCAGGAGGTGAAGAGGTAGCTAAGTCCGGAGTCGAGTGGTTGGGGTGACGGAGCGTCGATGTAATGCGCCGTTCCAGATAACCAGGTAAATGTCTGCGGCATCGGTAGATCGATGGATCCATCGACCCACAGTTTCAACCCAGGCGTCGAAGTTGTCACGGTTACCGTGACGAGGGGCGCATAGACAGCGACTGCCGTCCGGTTGGCTGTCATGGTTATGTCGCACTGGCTGTCTCCATCAGTGGGGTAATTATCGCAACCCAACCACCGTAAAAACCGGTTTCCATTACCGGCATACCCTGGCGCCGTAAGCGTCACGGCCGTCCCCGGTAGATAGCTCAGTGGGTTCATATACGTCGTGAAACAACTTTGTCTAATATCAGTGGGGGTGTAGGAGATTTCCGCAAGACCGCCATCAGTACCGATCGTTAACAGCGTCGGTTCCGCATAACGGTAGAGCCATGTCGCGCCTGATGTTCCATTCACGATAACCCTCCCCTCCGTCATCACTGTCGCAGGAACTCCGGCTTCCAGCGGGAGGGGGTAATTGACGGTAAAGGTTCCGGACGTCGGATCATACAGCTCTCCGTAGGCGCCACTCCCCTTGGTACAGAGGAATGTCGATGCCCCCCCTGTTATCAGAATGTTGCCGTTGCTGAGGTTTGATGCGGCGTGTCCTGTACGTTCCACGCTCATGCTGCCGGTTGCCGTAAAGCTGCCCGCAGTGGGGTCAAACAGCTCTGAATTGCTGATTGGTCCGCACCCAATGCACATCCCGCTGGATTCAATATTGCCACCGGTAATGAGCAGGGTACCGTTGTTGAGCAGGGTGGCGGTATGATTCTGCCGTTGGGTGAGCATATGCCCGGTTTGCGTGAATGATCCCTGAACCGGATCATAGATCTCGGCACTCCACGTTGAAGATGCGAAATAATAACTAAAGGTAGATACATAAAGACCTCCCGCCAGGAGGATATTTCCGTTTTTCAGGAGCGTTGCGGTATGGTTCCGCCGTGCGGAGAGCATGATCCCGGCAGGGGTAAAAGTTCCCTTGGCAGGGTCGTACAGTTCGGCGCTGTCCAGGCTGTTGTTGCCGTCACTCCCTCCTGCAATGAGTACCTTACCATCCTGCAAGCCGGTCGCCGTCTGGTTCGCACGGGCCGCTCCCATGTTACCGGTCGGGGTAAATGCGCCGGTCTGCGGGTTGTACAGTTCCGCGCCGGCCAATGCCCCCGTGTCGGAGTTGTCTCCCCCCGTGACGAGTACCTTGCCGTTGGTCAGTAGGGATGCGGTATGATGCCGGCGAGGCGTGGACAGACTTCCGGTGTTGATGAATAGTCCGGTTACCGGGTCGTACAGTTCCGCGCTGTTCAGGATGCTGCTTGTGCTGTTCACCCCTCCGACAATGAGGAGCTTGCCGTTCTGGAGTAACGTGGCCGTCTGGAGTGTACGAGGTGTCACCATGTTGCCGGTTGTAGTGAATCCGGCTTCCGAACGCATTGGCGTCAGAGTCAGGATCATGATAAGGCCAAGGAACGGCACAAGATAGTGTCTTGAAAAACTTCGTCTCCGTAATCCGTTCATGGTTTGTCCCAAAAATAACTGCAAACGTTGTTAAAGGAAGCGGTGGGATGATGCTGCGGCATTAGGTGATTCGCGGCAAAGAGTGTACCGTATAACATGTTCGGTATCGATTTTCCGTTCATGGTTCGACAGGCTCACCACGAACGGAAAATAAGGCGGTTATTAAACCTGAATCCGTTCGCCCTGAGCTTGTCGAAGGGTG
>CAIYUY010000344.1 GCA_903929485.1 uncultured Desulfuromonadales bacterium | reverse complement strand
TATCCGCTCATCGGGCGGGAACGATTCCCGGGGGACCGTGATGACCAGCTCTTCATGGCGGAGACCGTAAGCCTCTTCCGGTGCAATGGTGAAGGTTCTGCTTTCACCCACCTTCATCCCCCGGACCGCTGCCTCGAAGGCGGGCATGACCTGATGGGCGCCCACGGTGAAGACAAAGGGGTTTTCCGGGGTTGCTCTGTCGAATACCCTCCCGTCAAGGAGAGTGCCGGTATACTCCAGGGTCACCGTGACGCCGTCGTCGGCCCTGTCAAGAATCGCATCTGCAATTTTCGGGAGTTCTTCGTTGCTGCCGTTCGTCATCGTTTGCTCCTTTACATTTCATTACGCTCAAAAGCGGGCGAAGCAGATGAACCTTGCTTCGCCCCTACCTCTGAAAACGGTGATTGTTAAATTGGCGCAGGTTTCGTGGTTTTCTCAGTGTCCCCAGTGGAGAACGTTTTCGTTTTTCAGAACATCTCGAAATCATCGTCCAGCTGATCGTTGAGGTTGGTGGTGAGTCCGATAGGGGGCAATTTTTGGACCCCCATGCTGTACCCGCTCCCCTTCCCGGAGGTAACGGCAGGCTTCATTGAGGCGGCCTTGGCGGCGATCCTGACCGGTCGGATCATGGTTCGGGCGGGGGTGGAGAGGAGGCCGCTGTCGCCGATCCTGAAAAAGGCCACGCTGCTCTGGAGCTGCTCCGCCTGGGAGGAGAGTTGCTCGGCGGTGGAGGCCATCTCCTCGGCGGCGGAGGCGTTCTGCTGAATCACCTGGTCCAGTTGCTGAATCGCCTTATTGATCTGCCCGGCCCCGGAGTCCTGTTCCCTGCTGGCGGCGTTGATCTCCTGCACCAGATCCGCGGTCTTCTGAATGTCAGGGAGTATCCTGGTAAGCATGGTTCCCGCCCGTTCCGCCACATCCATGCTGGAGGCGGAGAGTTGGGAAATCTCCCTGGCAGCCTGCTGGCTCCGTTCGGCCAGCTTGCGCACCTCGGAGGCGACCACGGCGAATCCCTTGCCGTGCTCTCCCGCCCTGGCCGCCTCAATGGCGGCGTTCAACGCCAGCATGTTGGTTTGCCGGGCGATCTCCTCGATGATGGTGATTCTTCCGGCGATGTCCCGCATGGCGGCCACGGTCTCGGCCACGGCCGCGCCGCCGGCCTTGGCGTCGTCGGCGGTCTTGCCGGCGATCTTTTCCGTCTGCTGGGCGTTGTCGGCGCTGTGGCGTATATTGGCGGTCATCTGTTCCATGGAGGATGATGCTTCTTCCGCCGCCGCCGCCTGCGCCGATGCTCCCTGGGAAAGGTTCTCCGCCCCGGAGCTCATCTCCTGGGAACCGGCCGCCACGTTGTCGGCGGCCGACTTCACTTCGCTCACCACGGAGGTGAGCTGTCTCACCATGGCGATGAAGGCCTTCATCAGCTCATCATTGGCGGAACGTTCCCGCAGATCCACCATCAGGTTCCCCTGGGAGACCTCGCGGGCGCCGACGGTGATCCGGTTCAGCGCCTCGATGAGGTTGTTGAGGTTGTTTTTTATCCCGTTGAACTCTCCCTGGTAGGCGGCGGTGATGAGCGGAGGCATATCCCCCTTGGAGATCCGCTCCACATACTGGGCGGAGATGTTCAGGGGGGTGACGATGGCGTCCAGGGTATCGTTGAAACCGGAAACGATCTTTTTGAAATCCCCCTGGTGCCGGGCGGCGTCGGCTCGAACGGCGAGTTTCCCCTCCACGGAGGAGTGGACCAGGGCGCCGGCGTCTGTAATGAGAGCATTGATGTTGTCAATGCAGTTGTTCAGGTTGACCTTGATGGCGTTGAAGTCCCCCCGGTACTGATCGGTGATCTTTGGCGGAATATCCCCTTTGCCGATCCGGTCCACGTAGTCGGCGGCCATGTTCAGGGGGCCGATGACCGCATCCAGGGTATCGTTGAAGCCGGCCACGATCTTTCGAAAATCCCCCTGATGTTTGCCGGCGTCCACCCTTGTGGCCAGCTTTCCCTCCGTGGCGGAATGGGCCTGCAGGTTGGCGTCGGTGACCAGGAGGTTGATGTTGTCGATGCAGCTGTTCAGGTGGAGCTTGATCTCGTTGAAGTCCCCCTGGTAGCTGTCGGTGATCTTTTCCGGGATGTCTCCCCTGGAGATCCGGTCCACGTAGTCGGCAGCCATGTTCAGGGGGGTGATGACGGCGTCCAGGGTCCTGTTGAACCCCATCACGATCTCCCTGAAGTCCCCGTGGTGTTTGCCGCTGTCGGCCCTGGTGGAGAGTTTCCCGTTTGTGGTGGAAGAGGCCAGCAGGTTGACGTCGGAGACCAGGTGGTTGATGTTGTCGATACAGTTGTTCAGATTCTGCTTGATCTCGTTGAAGTCGCCATGGTAGGTGGCGGTGATCTTTGCCGGAATATCCCCCTTGGCGATCCGGTCCACGTACTGGGCGGCCATGTTCAGGGGGGTGATGACGGCGTCCAGGGTGTCGTTGAAGCCGGCGACGATTTTGCGGAAATCCCCCTGATGTCTGCCGGCGTCCACCCTTGTGGCCAGCTTCCCTTCCGTGGCGGATTGGGCCTGCACATGGGCGTCGGTGACCAGGAGGTTGATGTTGTCGATGCAGCTGTTGAGATGGAGCTTGATCTCGTTGAAGTCGCCGTGGTAGGGGGCGGTGATCTTTTCCGGGATATCCCCCCTGGAGATCCGGTCCACATAGTCGGCGGCCACGTTCAGGGGGGTGATGACGGCGTCCAGGGTGTCATTGAAGCCGGCGACGATCTTTCGGTAATCACCCTGGTGATGGGAGGCGTCAACCCTGATGGAGAGCTTCCCTTCGGCGGCGGAACCGGCCAACAGATTGGCGTCGGCCACCAGTTCATTGATGTTGTCGATACAGGAGTTGAGGTTGAGCTTGATCTCATTGTAGTCACCGGTGTAGTGAGCGGTGATCTTTTCCGGGATATCCCCCTTGCTGATTCTGTCCACGTACCGGGCCGCCATGTTCAGGGGGGTGATGATGGCGTCCATGGTTCCGTTGAATCCGGCTACGATGATCCGGAAATCCCCCTGGTGTTGGGAGGCGTCGGCCCTGGTGGAAAGCTCTCCCCGGGTGGCGGCGGAGGCCAGCAGGTTCACATCGGTAACCAGGTGGCTGATGTTGTCGATGCAGTTGTTGAGGTTGAGCTTGATCTCGTTAAAGTCGCCCTGGTAAGCGTCGGTGATCTTGGGGGGGATCTCCCCCTTGGCGATCCTATCCACATACTCGGCGGCCACGTTCAGGGGGCCGATGACCGCATCAAGGGTGTCATTGAACCCCGCCACTATTTTACGGAAATCTCCCTGATGTTTCCCGGCGTCGGCCCGGGTGGCCAGCTTCCCTTCCGTGGCGGTCCTGGTGAGCAGGTTGGCGTCGGTGACCAGAAGGTTGATGTTGTCGATACAGTTGTTGATGTTCAGTTTGAGCTCGTTGAAGTCGCCACGGTAGTTATCGGTGATCTTTGGGGGTATGTCCCCCTTGGAGATCCGGTCCACGTACTCGGCGGCCATGTTCAGGGGGGCGATGACCGCGTCCAGGGTTTCGTTGACCCCGTGAACGATCTTCCGGAACTCTCCCAGGTGCTTGTCGGCGTTCGCCCGGATCGTCAACCGACCCGCGATGGCGCCGCTGGAGAGCATGGAAAAATCCGAGATCAGCGTCCGGATGGTCTCAACCACCTGACTCAGGGCGGTCATGAGCTGGCCTGTTTCGTCCGTGGATGAGACCTCCACCGTGACGGAGAGATCCCCGTTGGAAATGGCGTGCGCCACGGACACGGCGGCGCTGAGCGGTTTCGTGATGGTGAGAGAGATGAAAAAAGCCCAGGCCGTGCTGAGCAACAGCAGGAATGCGCCCACACCCACCATGAGCCTGGTGGTTGCCCGGAGTTCCCGGGAGCTCCGGGCATCGTTCAACGCCAGAAGGACGTAGCCGTTTTGCAGGGTGTCATTGGCGGTCAACTCTATCTTTGACGCGATGTATTTCAGCTTATGGTCGCCGATAAGGAGGGCGTCCCCTTTATTCACGGGGGGGTGTTGGGCCAAATCCTTGAGAGGCTGATCCAGGTTCAGGGAGTCGTACCCCTTGGACATCTTACGGGCCGTTACCGTATATTCCCCTTTTCCCCCCTGAATGACCACCGCGGCGACACTCACGTCCGGATCGCTGGAAATCAACTGCTTCAGCACCTTTTCGGTCTCTTCGCCGATACCGTACTGCACGGAGGCTTTTACGGTTTCACCGGTGATGATGGCGAGACTGGAACCCTTCTCCTGAAGAGATTTCGTGCTGGTGGATTCGAGGGACGAGATGGAGATGGCGACAAAGAGTGCGGTGAATGCAAGGGAGATAACGGTGATGCTGATTATTATCTTCGTGCGGATTTTCAGATTGCTCCAGAGCCTCATGCTGTTACCTCTTTGGTCGGATTGTTGACATAAAAAACATTATCCCTATTTGTCATTCCCAGCGTAGCGAAGAATCTGCTTTTTGTTTTTTAGGCGGTCAAATATACGGCAGATCCTTCACTTCGTTCAGAATGACAAGCTAAAGAACAGGATGACAGCTCTGTCAACGCAAAGGGTGACATCACCGGATTTTAAGGTGATTCGCGGCAAAGAGTGTACCGTATAACATGTTCGGTATCGATTTTCCGTTCATGGTTCGACAGGCTCACCACGAACGGAAAATAAGGCGGTTATTAAACCTGAATCCGTTCGCCCTGAGCTTGTCGAAGGGTG
>CAIYUY010000343.1 GCA_903929485.1 uncultured Desulfuromonadales bacterium | reverse complement strand
TGTGGTAATGATAAAGTAGTCGGGTATGGATGCGTCAGGTTCCCCGGTTGAACCTTCGGGGTACGGTAGACCTGCCGGGACTCGATAACGATACGTCCGAGGAGCGGGCGGTGGGACGTCTACCCCGAACGCCGTAAATCTCGCCAGACAGTCAGCATCAATGATCCCCGCCGCGTTGAGTTGAGCAGTCATCCCCTGCACCAGTTCCGAGTCAAGGTCAAATGACGTGGCGTTATCGAACAAGAATTTAGTCGCGGCTCCTAGCGGAGAGGTGCAGAAAGCCGCAAAGGAAGGGACGCATGATCCCATGATAAGCAAAACTTCATTTTTCGTGGCAATGCGCATCTGATACCCCGAGTAAGCAAGAGTGAAAGGTGAAGAGTGAAGGGTGAGGGGTGTTTAGTGGATAAATCTTTTGATCTTTCCACTATTCACCCTTCATCCTTCACGGTTTTTTACCCCATGAGCACCATGACATGTTCACCCTGTACAACCTTGGATCCGTAAGCCAGATGCAGTTCCCAGGTACGCTGACCATACTGGGCGATATCCAGCAGCAGATAAGTAAGTCCTGATTCATCACTGATGGTGGTCTGTTGGATCGTGGGGTTTTCGGGGATGATAGGGGGACGGAAAACCCCGACAACGGCGGAGCGTTCGAACGCCAGATGAGGCGTGTAGTTATTGCCGACGGTCAAGGCGTTGGCGGTGGCAATGGTCATGCGGGCGCCGGGCCTCCCTAGAATAATGGTCCCCGGCGCGGAGACTCCGCTCCCCACGACATACTTATCGCCGGTGTCGGCCGCGAAGGTCACCACGTCACCGGAAACCACGGTACCCGAACCGGTAACCAGGGCAATAGAGTTGACGGCGGGAGCAGTGGAACCGGAGGTGACGTAAGATGCTCCGGTGCCCTTGATGTGTCCCACGATTCCCGCTGACTCCCCGATGGAAAATCCGAACTGACGCAGTAACTTTCCATTGCGTCGTTCTTCGTCGCTTCCCGCCTGATACGCCTGCTGAATGATCCCCAGGTTACGAAGGTTAAGTCCCGCCGATGTATCCACCACAAGCTGAAGATCCGCCATGGGTGCGCCGTTGTCCTTGAGCATCTTATACAGGTTGGTGATGGGGGAGAGGTCGGAAGCAAAGGGGACCGTTCCGGCGGTGCCGTAGGCGCGAGACGCTCCCAGCTTGATTTGTAAGGCGGCGTCGGCTTCAGCCAGGTTGCGCAATGCCCGCATACCCTGTGCCACCATCTGGCGAATCCACTCTTTCGAGTCACCGCCATTATCCAGGGAGCGGACCTGTTCGCCGGTAAGGTTCCAGCTCACCTTTTTGGACTGGGTGATCTGCACCACGACGTTCGCGGCTACGGCGTCATCACCGGAAGAGGAAGTAGGGCCGGGGGTAAAGTCCGTAGGGGTGCGGGTAGGGGTGATGGGGACTATGACGTTATCCCCCTTGGCGACTCCCTTATCATCGAAGTCGGTAGTGATACTGTTGACCACTCCGAACGGTTCATTAGAAACTGTTTGAGCGGCGGAAAAGAGAATAGGTTGCAGTGCGGTAAGGGTGTTAGCCATGGTGTTAACTCCTGTATGTTAAAAACGTGAATGGTGGATGGTGAAGGGTGAAAGGTTAACTTACTATCCCGCCGCCATTGATATACTTGGCGCGCTCGGGGGGACGCAGTGCTTGAAACTGCTCCTGGGTCATGCTTCTTCCTCCGCTGTTTCTTCCGCCCAACAGCTGCCGGTCTTCCTGTAATCCTTTCCCCCAGTGGTGAATAAAGCGCACCATCTCCGGGTGATTGCCGATGCCGGTCTCGTTGAGCATCTTCGTGAACTCGGCGGAACGGGGATACTCCTTGATGAGCCCCTGAGCCGTTCTGAGGGTCTGTTTCATCTTCTCCCCTCCCAACTCCCTGTCTTCCCGAATCTCCTGTTGCCACCCCTGGGTAACGGTTTGCTGAAGATCCTGTTGCCGCCGGTTGATCCCCAGGAGGATGTTTTCCCGATACCAATCAAGGGCCGCCTGGGCCTTGGCGTTGGAAAGTCCCAGCTGTCGGGCAAGGTCGGTGAACTGCGTCAGGGTCTCGGTTTGCAGATCCGGTTGACCTTCGGGAGTACTGAAGGTGTACTGTTCCGGAACTCCTTCCGGCGCGGTCGCTGCGGGTGTATCCGTTGGTTCGTCCGTGGTCTCGTCGGGATCGTCCGTCAACAGATTCGTAATTTCCGGTTTGGCCGGAACCTCCGGCTGTTCCGTGGTTGCCGCTGCCGGGGTGGTCGTTTCCCCCTCCGGGTCCGTCGTGATCGGCACGGTGTTTGCCGCTGCCGCTGTCTCAGTAGTTATATTTTCCATTATCTGAACTCCGTTCCTTCATGGTTATGATCGTTTGCATGTATGATTCAGGGGCCGATTCCAGAACTTCAGCCATGAGTTGCAGACCGATGGAACGGCGGCCCTCGTTGAAGGCCATACCGACAACCTCTCCAGTCGTCATGGAAGATCCGAACACCTTGCACCGCTCCAGGAGGACATAAACCAACTCTCGCCCTTCATCTCTCTTCATGACCCGACGGACGATCCCCATCCACCGCTCTTGCTCCTTCACCGCCCGTTCCTGCTCGGTGGCCTGCTCTTCGTCGTGGGTCATTGCCCCCCCTCCATCATGGCGGTCATGGGGTTCATCGTTCCCTGGTTCGCCTGGTCCCCACTCCCCGTCCCCTGATTTGTCGGTCCCTGTTGCTGCATCATCTGCTGTTGCTGCGCCGCCTGCTGCGCCTGCTGTTGCGCCGCCTGTTGCGCCTTGGCTTGCGCTTCACGCTTGGCCTTTACCTGGTCCTGGGGAACTAACATCTTCGGGCTAACCCCCTGCTGCTGGCCGTACTCGATAAGGGCGTGGTCGGCATCCACGTTGTCCAACACCGACGGACCGAAGATTTTCTCCATGTTGGCGACACCGGCCATAAAGGTTTCCGTGTTGCTGCTCCCGATCATCTTTAACGCTTGGCTCATGATGCTGATATACTCAATCTTCAGATCCTGCCCCGCCAGCTCCTGGGGAACCGGGGGAAGATGGCCGTTGCGCAGCATAATCATGACCGTTCGATACAACACCGGATCGCAGAGCTCAGTATCAAAATGCTGCATGACCGGACCAAGGACAAAAATCTTTTCTTGGCTCCGTTCCGCCACCTCTCGCGCCGTCATCTGCCGATAATCACCCGTGGCGAACATCTGCATAAGATCCTCGTGAAAGGCTCGCTTGATTCGTCCTTCAATCTCCATGATTCCGGCGTCCATCCCCCGCGTATCGGGATTAACCTCGAAAGCGCGACGGAAGGCGGAATGTTGGGTCATGGCCAGATTGTCAATGTAGCTGATGCCGCCGGGAACGGATGACAGACGAACACTCTTCAGGGTGGAGTCGGCTATCATTGGGGGGCGTGCTTGCAGGTCATGCACGGTAAAGCGTACCCGTTCCGTGGCCTGCAACTGCTTCACGCTTCCCAGCGCGGTCATTCCCGGCCAACGGGTAGAGTAGACATCGCCGCTGATTGCGTCCCAGCGGGGACAACAAACGGGGAACTCTTCGAAACCTTTCTCCATGAGGATCTGGTCGGCGCTGTTGTGACTCTCGTAATATACTGAGTGCCACGGCATGACCTTTTTTATTCCGCCGTCCATTCCTTTCTGCAGCGTCGCCCCCGTCAGGATCTTTGTCATGGCGTCGTTATGGGGAAGAATGGCATGGGTGATGCTGATTGACTGTTCCAGTCGCCCTTTCTCCAGCGCTGTTTTAACTTGGTCGCTGATGTTATCCTGGCCGAACTGCTCCACGATCTGGCGCACGGTCATGGTAAATTCACGCATGCAGCATTCAGGGCGGTCCCGCTCGTCCAGCGCCAGGGAGAACTGACCCACGGGAATGCAATTAAACCGAACAATATGTTGATCATCTTCCAGCGCCACCAGCGCCGCCGTGCCGAAGGCCGCCGAGTCGCCATAGATGTTGGGGAGTTGGTAATAAAAGTTGCTCTTGATGAGCACAGTCCGCAACCGTTCCTCAACCTCGGCCAGCCACGTCTTAACGGTGTAAACGTCCTGAAGGTCGGGATCGGCAAGCCCCAACTTGAACCAAGGGCGTGAAGGATTGGTGTAGCCGGCCATGAGACCGGAGCGAATGGTATTAAGGGCAAAGGTGGCGGTTTCGTTGACAATGAACGCATCATTTCTGGCGGAAGTGGGACGCTTGGAATATAAGCGGCTTATGGGTCGAGGGTATAGGTAACGGTCAATATCCTGCCAATCGGCATGATACTTTCCTCGTTCCGTCTGCAACTCCGTTCGATACCGGTCCAGTCGCGGCTTCAGACTCTCACTCATGCCCGTTAATCCTTTTAAGTTGTAAGTGTTTCATTTGGTCCATGACTCCGACAATTTCAAAAAGATTGTTACAACCACTGTGATCATGAGTCCATTCGCCATTAATTCGTGAGCAACATACAATACTATCAATGATTCCCTCTTTCGCATCAAATAGAAGGCTTTCAAGTATTTCTATAACTTGAAGGTTGTACCCTCTCGGCAAAATTTTAAGAGTTGCTCTTTTAATACTTAACCCATTACTCTTCACGTTTTCCCTACCATGGATTGTAACTGTTCTCGTAGTTGCTTTCTCCCGGGCCAAACATCTGCCGTTTATGAGTGTTGACGCTGGCGTAGATGATGGCGTCCCCCTTGTCGGGGCTTCTCCCCAAACGCTTTATCAACTCTTCCTTCCCCTCGATCTGGATACCCGACTGGGTGAGCTTCCACCGGGGGGCGATGAGGTCGGCCCGCAGATCGTGACCGGGGGGGAGCGACACCGTGGAGGTTGTCGGATCAAGAGCTTCGCGGAACTGCCACCAGAGTTGAGCCCGAAGATTCCTGAACCTGATTCGTCCTGATTTATCCAACCCCGTGGCGGCTCCGGATCCGCATATACCCACGCAGTGAATTCCAAGTTGTCGAAGATGATCATAAGGAGAAGAGCCTACCCCGATTACGTCAACGTGAATGGGAGCACCATCCCTTACCACCGCCACCGCTACCCCCGCCGATGCCGCACCGTCAGGCGTGGCGGAACCGGGATAGCATTTTAATTCATCGTACCAACTACCGTACCGCCTGGCTACCACCGTCTGATCGATGCCGCCTCGGGCCACGTCCAGACCCACCGAATCCATGGGGCCTTTCTTGCCGTCCGGTCTCCATCGCGCTTGAGCCGCTTCCACCCATGCGGTGGGTATCGTCTGAAACGTGCTATCCTCTCGCCCCGCCATGAAGTCGCCCAGCAACATCTTGCTTCTCAACGGTTCAGGAAGGGCGTTCAGCGTTGCGGCGTAATCGGTAGAGGAGAGAAACGGGTTATCCGAGAGTCGGGACGGGATGAAGGTGCGTGACACCGGCTTGACGATTTTCCCCTGATGCTTGAATGGGGTTTTGTCAACCTCGCAATCCTTGCCGTCCAGAGTCGTGAACCATCGCAACTCCCCCGGTTTGGCCGGGTTGGGATGATCCCTGTTCAGCCATGGACCCCAGAAGTTGATTACCCAGTCCCCAGTTGCATCAATGGGAGGATTCCCCGTGCAGACGATGCGGCACCGCTGGTTCGGGTGTGAAGCGTTCCGGTTCCAGGCGGTGAGAAAGCGGAACTCCAGTTCAAGGAAGTTGGTGATTTCGTCAAAGCCTATCAGGTCGTGCGGCCGTCCCTGATATTTCCGATCATCCCCAGGGTTGGGAAGAGAAGCAAAATCAATCTGCCGTGCGGCGTGCTTCCACCGTGCCGGATTCCCCCGGACCATCACCCTTGTCATCTCCTCGCAACGGTCCACTAGCCCTTGCAGCTCCGTCCCCACCTTGCGGTACAAAACGCTTTTCAAATGCTGCGTAGTCGCGAGGCCAAGGAGCAAGTCAGACTTGCCGCCACCGGCGGCTCCGCCGTAAAAAAGCACATCGGCTTGAGAATCAAGCGCCTGGCTCTGCGGCCCCGGCAACGGAGCCCACTGATCCGGCAGCAAGTGCAGCATCTCTGCGAGTTCGTGCGACTGCAAGAAGCCGCTCAATTCGTGTAGCTCGTTCGAGGTCAGTGAGAGACTCGGTTCTAACATCGTCAACCTTCAGCTGGTCCGTATTCATCGCCATGATCTTAGCCAGGCTATCCGCGCTCCGATGCTTGTCGCTGGTCGTGGGAAACGTGGGGAGATAGCGAGTAGAGCCGTCAATCACCTTCGTCTCCAGTCCCATAAGCTTGCGGTGATCCTCGTCAATGTCCTTGATCTCCTTACGCTCTCCCCTAATCGTCAGGCAAGAGGCAGGATCAAACAGCAGGGTGGACTTGTAAAAATCCATGAGCAACGCTTCGCATTCCACCCTAATAGCCCGTTTTAGCTCGGCATTACGCGCCTTGATGTTATCATTTGTCATCAGTCGCGAAGAATTGCGTCGTGCCGCATCGGAAGATGAGTCAGGATAAACTTTTGCATATGCTTTCGTCGCATTGCCGGTTTTGGCGAATTCCAGACAGAACGCCTCATGTTTCACGCTTAACCGGACGGCGGGTGCATTCTCGGATTCCTTGTCCAATGGCAAAAGTCTTTGACCTGAAATATTGTTCATATATATCCGTATATCATGGAGTTCCGTGCACTTCGTGGCAGGAAGCGAATTTTATTTTTGGGAACAAAAAAACCGGCGAGTTATCACCGGTTTTTTTGTAGATCAGTTTATGCTTTTCCGGCCATTCCCCCGATCTGGAGAGTTGACCGGGGGGCCGGTCAATAGGTGGTTAGAATCAGAACCCAACCACCCATTGGACCGGTTATTTATTGTCCCGCCACAATCCGCTTTACCTGGCTAACACTCACCGAGTACCTCAGCGCCAGTTCCTCCGCATTGTGCCCCCGGTAACGGTCGCGAATATTCTTGTTACGACACTCCAGAAACAAATCATGCTCATCGGGCACCATCAGCCGTTCCCCTCCCGACTCCGCCACAAACAGGGCCAACATCACGCGGGACGCTTCCCCCCCCATTTCCACAGCCACCCGTTCCATTACTCTCAAGAACGCCCCATGCCTCGTCACCCTTCACCCCCTTCATGCTCTTTCGACATTACAGAAACATCACTTCTGATAAGCCCCATCATGGCGTTATCCTCCACCAGACGCTGCACCTGCATCATGGCCTGTTCATTGTCTCTCACCAAAAACCTCATGCAGAGCTCCAGGGTTCCCGGCAAGCGACACTTCCCCCCCTTCCCAATCTTGAAGTGTCCGCTTCGGAGTCAGCAGGATATCAGCAAGGTCCACCTGGGAAAGTTTCAAACTCTTCCTCGCCGCCACCAACTCATGAGACATCATGGCAAACCGCCTTGTTCTGAACTTTTTACGACATTAGACACGGATACCGTACTTTTTTAGTTTTTACTGCTTGTTTCCTCGTCTGAATCTCCTCGACCGGTCCACTAGTTCCCGCAATCCACCTGACGGAGAAGATCCAGGGCAGAACGTCTGAACATATTTCCAGTCGGCGGCAGTCAAGCCAACTGTCACATAAACGAACGGGTCGTTAATCGGTGGACGTCCTCTTTTGGGTTTATTATGTGGAGTAATCCGCGCATCATTCATGTCGGCGAACTCCTCAGCCCCAACTCATACGCTCTCTTTTTAACCCAGTCAGGCATCCCGACATCAGTCTTGGTAGCAACCGCCACTTCCTGTTTCAGCACCTCTGTCCGCTCCGTCGCCAACCGCTTATGCTGACCTTCCGTGATTCGCGCCAATATCTCTGGTTCCGGAAGTATCTTGTATTTCCTCTTTACCATATTGACGGCAATGGCCAGGGCCTTAATCTCGCACATGATGATTCTCGGCCAGACCAGATCTACTAGTTCCGAGTGAAAATCCTGCTTGTAATGCTTTTCCAGTAACTTAACGAAGTGTATTCCCTCGCTGGGTGTCATCGTATCCTCCTTCTGGCCTGGACCGCGCGGCGCTTCCGCTCATCCAACACCGCCCGTTGCGCCGCGTCCCGACTGGTTACCGCTCCCACCGTCCCCACGATCCCCATCGCCATCTGTTTCTGACTGGGTGTCCAGCCGCACCGTTTGAAGTAGACCGCCAAGTCGTTAAAAAACTTCTTCAACTTCGTGGTCATCCGGTACAGTGTCGGACGACAGACGAAAGCTCCCGTCACTTCGTCCCGTTTGTGGCGCTTCACCGTCTCAATAATTCCTTCCGCGCGCAAAATCGCCAGATTATAGTTCAGGGCGGAGCGGGAAAGGGTCAGGCCGTAGAAATCTTTCAGGCTCTTTAAAATCCACTTCTGATCCATGATGTTCCACTGCTTTTTATATTTTTTCATATAGCCGTGCACCAATTTCATGATGCTGATTTGGGTTGAATTGGGTTGGAAGATGACATTGGTAGAGTGCGCCATGATAAATCCTTAAGTTGCCTGACTGGAGGTTATGTTCCTTAAAAGCTTCCTTTGACTCTGCCTACAGGGCAAACCGGGGGAATAAAGCCGTTACCGGGTGGTAGTCAGCCGCCTGACTTTGCTTTTCAGTCGGGATCGACTTCAAGCTTCGTCCCGATTCGCAATGGGCGTGCCGATGGGTTCTTATCGGCGCTCCCATTGCCGCTTTCGGGGCGCACCCATAAAGGTTTTTCCACACGTCGGCGCCGGCTGTTGAAAGGCGTCGTGTGGGATACTTATCTTTAAGGAAAGATCTATGTCCGATAAGTTGGACACCGGAAAAAACAGATACTTGAACGGTTATCCACAGGACAAAATTAAAGAAATTTGCACCATTCCGCCCGTTTTCGCTGATCCGGTTCATATCCCTTCCCCCTCGCTCATCAGGCAACAGTGCAGAGCGTCCTGAATGGCTTCGGGAGTCTCCAGCGCGTCGGCCAGTATCACCGCCTCATCGATGGTGATCTCCATCAGCAGGCGGCCCCGAACGTCGGGGTCAATACGGGGATGATTCGTCACCACCCGTTGCTGTCGTTCCCTGATCCGCGCTATCACCGTTTCCACCTGATTCATGGGTTCTCTCCGTCGTCCGTAAAATTCACTCTTCACTCTTCACTCTTCACTCTTCACTCTTGCTTTTAAAATCTTGGATATGATTCTTCATCAACCATTGCGCCCACTCACAGAGTCCCGTGGCGGGGCAGTGGCGTTGTTTCAGTCCATCGTTGCGGCGCACTCTGTTCTTGTAGGAGCAGAGTTTTTTATGCAGGCAGACAACAGGACTCAAGGAGTACTCCAGATCGCGGAGCGGTACACTTCCAGTTCCGTTATCAGCGCCTCGGCTTGAAGCACCAATTCCCGGTTAAGTTCCCGGAGCTGTCCCACTTCATCCGCAAGCATATTCACCGCCGTGGCCGATTCATAGCCGTGCCCCAGATACTTCACATGGTCCGCGTAGTTAAGAGCCTCTTCAATCGTCATGATTTCATCCTTCAAAGGGAACATGACTATGCGCCCCTACGTTTTACACCCCCAACGCTCCTCGGAACATCCGTTGTCGATACAGCGGATTCAGCATCATGGCTTCCCGCTGGATTGCCTCCTCGTTCGCCTGGGCAATGGCTGATACTCTCGGAACTCGCCATTCCTGGCCGGTATCGGCCAGTTTGCGGGCGTTCTTGATGGTCGTCAGGGCGCATTGAGGAGTACATGCCGTGCGTCGACGGTAATTGTTCAGTTGTTCCGTTTTGCGTCGGCTGAACTCCACCCCACAGACCGCGCACCGGTTCACCGGCTCGGGATTCTTTTTTTTCAGTTCCAATTTCACCCGCTCCCGCTCCTGTGAGGCGCAGGCGACAGAGCAAAAGCGTTGCCGCCGCCACCGGTCCAGTCTTAAGTTTTGTTCCCGTGTAAAATCCTTGCCGCAACATTCACAATGTTTCGGTAACAGATCGGCGGGGCGCTCTCCCTTCATCGTGCAGCCACATGCCAAGGAACAGGCGACACGAGATAGGTATCGACAGTTATCTTCATCCTTACCGCGCGGGATCTCCTTCCCGCAGACCTGGCAGAGTGGTGTCTTAATTGCGGGGCTCATTCTTCCCCCCTGATCCAGCCGTATTCCCGGCAAATCAACCGCTCTTGTTCGTCGGACCATTCCTTGTTCAGCGGATCGGCTTGACTGGCCAGTTGCACCAGATCCGCGCTGGGGTGGCGGCGGTACTTTTGCATCAGTTCTAGAGATCGTTCCCGATGGTGGTTTTCCATGGCCACCGTCGCCAGGGATACGGTAATTATCAGCAGATATAGTATATAGACGTGGCCGGTGCGACTGGTCCTAAGATCCTTACCTCGCATGAACAGTACTCCCCCTGTTATCCAGGTATCCCCGCACTTTTCCGTATTCGCTCGCCACCACGCTTGCCGCCACGCCGCGCTTCTTGGCTTCCATGACGATGATCCTGGCCGAACTCACCGGCATCTCCACCGCTCCGATTCTTACCCGTCCCTCTGCCATAGTCTCACCCTTCCGGTTGCTGTTACGCCGCGTGCTCTCTCACCCATTCACTGATTTCATGCTCCCGCCATGCCGACACTCTCGGCCCCAACTTCACCGCCTGGGGGAAGAGCCCCTGTTTCGCCAGCTCCCACACCTTGCTTGATTTGTACCCCACCCGAGCGCAGACCTCCGGAAGGCGCAACAGGCGCGGTTCATTCGTCCGGTGCAATGCTTGGCGCAGTTGCCTCGTCATCTGTTCGGCCCCCTCCACGCGGAGCTGCTCCAGCACCAGCGGCAACAGTTCCGCCCGCAACGCTCCGGCAATCTCGGCAATCTCGGAGGAAGAGAGGATCATGATAATTTTCCTTCACGCACGGCGGTAAGGATGATCGCCGCCGCCGATGCGGCAAAATCGGAGGCATCGTCCAGGTGGGTCAACATCATCCCGTCCCCGATGCTCAGATACAGCAACACGTCTTCCGCGACTTTTCGGTTGACGATGATAACCCCTGTGGAAAAATCGCGGGTGCAGTCCGTGCACCACTCATCTTTTCCCTCATACAGGTCAAAACTCTCATCATGGTGGCAATCACAGCGGGGGCAGATCATGGCGTTCTCCAGGGTGACCGGTTGTGCGTATCGTCCCGACGGTTCCAGCTCCAAAGCGCTTCATCCGTCGTCAGTCCCAGCGGCCCTTCCGCTTCGCAGATCGGACAGCAGACGAAATAAACCGTCAGGGTTTCCCCCAGCACATCTTCATCAAGATAACTGTCATTGTTCCCGCAAAACGGGCAGGGTTTGTCATCGAACCCCGGTAACCGCTCCTTGGCGTCTTGTTCCTTCATCACCGTTTCCTCCGCTTCATGGCGTCCATAACAACAATCGGTTCAGGTATCTCCAGCTCGTCGCACAGCAAACCTTCATCACGAAGAGCGCGGACCATCCGCCAATACTTCGCGTTGGGGTTGGGTGGCGGTTCAAACGCTCCGGTAAGCACTCGTTGGAACGATCCCGGCACGAAGCCATGTTTCAAGGCGATACGGCGGATAACAAGGCACTTTTCCCGCATTAACGCGCGCGTGTTTTTAAGTTCCATGATTCACCTTTTCTGCTATACTGGGTTCCGTTTGCGGTTTGGTGGTGGAAGCTATTTTTTAATATCTTGAAATCCAGTCTTGAATTTGCAACATCACCAATATCACCATGCCGACACCCCCAAAGGTAAGGAAGGTTTCATGATATTCGAAGTTTTCCTTGATAAGCCTGCGGTCATCTCGGTACTGAGCGCAGGTATCACAGGCACAGTCATGCTTCTTGGCCAATGGATCACCCGACGCGGCGAGGACCGGCGGCACCGGCGCGAGTTGGCTATCAGCACCGCTTTTAAGTGTTGGTCCCTGGATCGTGCCGCCGCGTTGCAATGCGTCCGGAACGGTGGTGAGAGCCAAGCGGTCGCCGCTATCGATCTTTACATTTTTCACTTGGTCAGGCTGATGGATAGCGTTGTCGACAAGCACCTGAGTAGTGACGAGCTTACTCGGGTGCTGGCCAACATCCGCGAGACCGTAGGCGCTGCCCACGAGGCACATCTGAAAAGCGATAATAGAGACGGTTAATTTCATGTCTTATTCCCCTCACCGGTAAGTTGCAGTTGTAACTTGCATCACTGATATACACATTAACGGAGTGGCTTTCAAATGTCAACTGAAAAACTTTCACGTGAAAGTATCCAAGAAATTATAAACAGGATGATGATTGCCTTCAGCGTAGACAGTGAGCAGAAAGTTGCCGAAATTTTAGGTTACAAAAAAGATGCTTTATCGGTACGGAAGAATAGGGGAACGCTTCCACTTGAAAAGATCAGGCTTTCATGTGTCGATCGCGGAATTAACTACGAATGGGTAATAAGTGGAGTAGGTGAAATATATCTAAGATTAAAGGCAATTGGTTTCAGCGATGAAGAGTTAGATCTTCTGGATGTGCTCCGGAACAATTCTGAGATTAAATCTGTAGTGCAGATGATGAGGAATATGGACGGTGACACTAAGAAGGGTATTCAGCGAGGTGTTCAGAAAGAGGAACAATTCCTTGAGTTGATAAAAGATAGGCAGGGAAAAGATGCAGTTTAAGCGGATCGCATAGATAAGTACATTCTGGAGTAAGTACATGTTACGTTGGTTGCGCACCCTATTTGTTCCAGTTAAATCAGCGGAATCAACGCTGTTTGAGCCACCTATTGTCATTAAATCCGTAGAAAAAAATATTACCAGAAATGTTCGAACCCTACCAGAACCGAAACCAACTTATGAAATCAAAGAAGAGTGGATTCCAATTATCGCCGCTTTTCAACGAGGCGAAAATATTTTTATTACCGGCCAGGCGGGCACTGGCAAATCAACACTTATTTCACATCTTCGGGGATTAACTACACGTAAAATTGTTATGCTCGCACCAACCGGAATTGCTGCACTGAATATTTGTGGTCAAACAATTCATTCCTTTTGTCAATTCCCTCCAGAAGTAATTACTAAAAAACATATCAAATCTAATAAGTTAAACAGAGGTAAAGCGCAGGCCTGCGATATCATCATCATCGACGAAATATCCATGGTGCGTTGCGATCTACTCGGCGGTACAGATCATTTCATGAGGCGAAATGGTAAAGACCCTAAAAAACCATTTGGAGGAGTGCAGATAATATTAGTTGGGGATCCCCTCCAGTTGCCTCCGGTCGTCAATAAGGTCGATGAAAGACTAATGCTAAAAATAGGTTACAAGCAATTCTTTTTTTGGGGCTGTACTGGCTGGCAACATTCTGCTCCTGTTGTTTTTGAACTAACTACCGTGTATCGCCAAGCTGAAATAGATTTTAGTGAAATTTTGGGAAGAATCCGCAAGGGTAATATTAACAATTCGGATATCGAAACTCTCAATTCATGCGTTGACGAGGGATTCAAAACATCAGACAACCCTTTTTATATTACAGTTACTTGTTTTTGTAGTCTAGCTTTTGCGATAAACTCAAATAGTCTTTATAATCATCCTGGAGATGTTGTCAGTTACTCTGCACGACTTGAAGGAAGTTTCGCCAAAATTACAGTTGAAGAAAATCTTCCTTTCGAGCGCAACCTTATGCTTAAGATTGGCGTTCCAGTTATGTTTAACAAAAATAGTAAGGCTTGGATGAACGGAGAAATAGGGAAAATAATTGAACTGCATAATGATCGTGTAGTGGTAGAGTTACATGGTGACACCGTTACCGTTCGTCGAGTTGTATGGGGAGATGTCAGGTATAGAATAAATGAGCGTACGGGAGAGCTCGAAGAGCAGGAGGTGGGTAAGGCTGAACAATTCCCTCTAGTTCTTGCCTGGGCGGTGACTATTCACAAATCACAAGGTTTGTCGTTCGATAGAATTAACGTAGATTTTAAGGGTGGAGCATTTAGCTCTGGTCAAGCGTATGTTGCTTTGAGTCGTTGCCGGACGCTTTCAGGGCTCAAACTAGCTATGCCATTTTATCCGAATAACATAATAACAGATCCTGAAGCAGTAGCATTTATGGCAGGAGTGACCGGGCAGACTAACGGTGTACAAGTTATAAGCTCCACCACAAATACAGGAGGTTGAAACGAGATGAGATGGGCGACATAATAAGGATGAAGTGGGTGATACAGAAGCTGCAAAGAGAGGAGAACTACCATGGCAACAATAACATTTGACACTTTGAAGTTTGTTACCCGGCTCAAAGAATCGGGTTTAAACGAAAGCCAAGCCATAGCCATTACCGAAGCTTTTCGGGATGCCCATGTAGAAGCCGAAGTTGCCACTAAGTCCGATCTGCGAGAAATGGAGCACCGTCTAATTATCAAGTTAGCCGGTATGATTGTCGTGACCGTCGGTCTAGTCGCCACAGTAGTCAAGCTAATCCATTGAGCAAGAAGGTGTTTCGCGGTAGCGCAAGCTAACGAGTTTGCTTACAACAACACAGCCGACAACACATGAAAAATTCAATCCTCCCAAATAACCATAAAACACAGCACGTTACAAAATCACTCCATCCCCGCCTTCGCACCACCCGGAAAAACAAAACCCGCTGATTATTCAGCGGGTTTTTTTTTGTTCGCACAATGCCGCGTCCGCGACAGGTTTCACTCCCCGTACGGTTATCCACCAAGGGGAAGTACGGCAATTATGAGAATGTGAAAAAAGCGATAGCCGAAACGCCTCGTTTTTTTCACGTTTTTTGCCATTTTTTCTGAATATGTACGGATAGTTAGCTTACTTTGTTCGGCGCGCCGAACTTTTGGGTTTATCCGGAAAAAACTGCGCGAAAACGAATAATGAGCCATCCTCATCGGTTGGCTCACCCCTTCCCTTCACGGCCCCTTATCCATTTTTATCCATTCATATGCTGTGGGCGAGCCAAGGTGCTGGCCGAAGTAATGGTCACCATCGGTGCAGACGAACAAGGAGTCCCGGTTCCCGCTAAAATCGTCATCGTTCGCGATCGCCGATCAAAAAAGTGGCTGGCGCTGCTGTCCACCGACACTACCTTGACCGCTGAAGAAATTATCGCGCTGTACGGACGTCGCTGGGACATCGAGACCTCCTTCAAGATGGCCAAATCGTTTCTGAATTTAGCCAAGGAGTTTCAGAGTCGCTCCTTCGATGCCTGGTCGCCCATTCAACGGTGGGCTGCTGCCGATATATCATACAGGAACGGGCCCGACGAACCACCAACGATCCTCGAACTCTCGGGACCATGTTCCATGCCGTCTGCGACGAATTACGACAGCATACCGAGTAAACTGTGTAATATCAGTCAGCTGTCTACAGATCGGCAACTGCGAAAGTTGAGGTATTAAGGTTATAAAGTTATATTCATGAAACGTATAATCTTATATACCGTGCTTTCCTCAGGTTTCCCTCTGCTTTCCCGAATTGCTACCTGCCTAAACTGCTTATCTTATTAATTACATCTTTCAATTTTTTAACTGAGATGTCGGGATAGGGAATGTTTGGCGTTACCCCATTTCCGGCGCATGATGTAAAATCAGGGAACCTGATCCCCAGGGTGGTCAACCAGAGCCCTCCGCCGTCTGAAAGAGGGATAAGGGTCTGCGATACACATTTACCATAGCTTCGTTCACCGACTATCCATGCAAGGTGATGATACTGGAGAATTCCCGTAAGAATTTCTCCGGCACTGGCAGTCTGGCGGTCGATGAGTAGCCATAATGGACTGCGCAGTTTGCGGCCTGGCGGTGATCGGTAGAGTTGCTCTACTCCCGAACGATCATAAGTACTGATCAAAGGCAAGCCTTCCGGAACGAACATCCCGGCGATTTCGAGAGCCTCGAACAAATCTCCACCGGTGCAACCGCGCAGGTCCAAAACAACATGATCTCCGGGCCGCACCGACTCCGTAAACCTGGCTGAAAAACCGGGAGCGGTATCGTGGGAAACAAACTCACTGATACGCACGACAATGACTGAACCGCTGCGGCGCAAATCGATGGAGGAAGATATACTCGCGGTCGGCCTGACCTTGTAGCTCTTCCCGTTGCCGCCTGGACAAGAGGCAACAGTGAGAATCACCACATCCTTTTGATTGGCAGCATCAAGTAGACGGGAAATTCGGTCCAAGGTATCTCCCTGAACGCTCTTGCCATTGATCGCCAATAATGCAGCGATTTCGGGCATCCCCACCTTTTCCGCAGGACCTCCATGGTCCGGTTTGGCCCAGACTTGGGATTTAACCATAAAGAGTTCAACACCAAGACGCCGAGCGGGAGGGGATTTACTCGTGAGAAACCGAGGCTCCACGTAGAAGGCATAAGGATCGATTCCCCTCAACCCGTCATTCAGATGTCCGCCTTCCAGTGCAACCAGTAATGTATCAGTCGTCGGTCGCAGGAGTCTCTTGGCAATGACGGAGCGAATTTCATCCAAGGGAGGAGCAGCAGACACCGAAGCCGCCATCGCCAGTACGATCACCATCATGACGGAGAGAGTTCGCAGGGGGAAACCCCGTTTATTTTGCCGCATCGCTCAGAACTTTCGAATACTCCAACAACCTTTTATACTCTTTAGCCAAACGATCCCGCTCTTCTTTAAGGACACGATAGCGAGCGGGGTCTGCAGCGCTTCCACCGACTCTTTTCAATTCATCCATGGCTCCCTGCTGAGCATGTACGAGCTTTATCTGATTGTTGATTTTTTGTTTAAGAGCCGCGTAGTCACTTTTCTGCTTGGCCGTCGTTGCCTTTATCTTTTCCACATCCGCCTTCAATTTCACCAGGTTTTCATCCAACTCGGAAAGACGTTGCCGTTCCGCATCCAACTCGGCGCCCCGGGCTTGAGCCTCGTGCTCCAAGCCGAGTGACGTTGTTTTCAAATCGCTGCTGATTTTCTGTTGACGAATGAATTCCTCCTGACGCTGCTGTACCCGTTCATCATAGGCGCCGGAATTAATCCCGCTCAGCCCGCCGAAAAACCCTCCCTTGCGGGGATCGTTGGAGGTAGCGCATCCGCTCACAACCACGGCCAATGCAATCAAAAGCATAATTTTACAATACATGATTATTTCCTCACCGAAAAGGAACCAGCAAGCTTGGCCATCTGCTTGTTGCTCCGGTCGAGCATTATGATATTTTGCCGAAGAAGGGATACTTCCTTGTCTAGCGTTGCTACCTTCACCTGATCCTGGGTTCGATCCAAAGATTTTCGATACTCGGCCAGCTGCGTTAGCTCACTTTTATAGAAACTTATTTTTTTAGCCGCTTCATCGCTCAACGCCTTAATTTCGTTTTTCTTGTAACGAAGTTCGCTTGCGCTTGATTCACCATCTTTAATCCGAACTTTAAGGTCGGCAATCTGCTGATTCAAATCGGCGATACTCGCGGTAGTCTGCTCATTATACTTTTTCAGGTCACTGTTATACGTGGCGACATACGTAATTTCCCCATCAAGTTGATCCTCTTTGCTGGCGTATTGAGATTTGCGCTTCGCCACACTGCTTCCGGCATAGTATCCCGCACCTGCTCCCACCGCCGCACCGATTCCTGCCCCCAACGCCGCGCCGTTCTTACCACCAACCAACGCTCCGATACCGGCCCCCAAACCCGCTCCCAGCAACGCTCCAAAGCCGGTACCCTCCGCTTTGGTTCGACCGGCATCGGAGGTGGCGCATCCGGCAACCAAACAAAAAATAACACCCAAGGCCATCAGTCTCAACATTAAGTGTTTCATGTAGTTTCTCCTTTGTGGGGTCATCCGTTCAATCAACAAAATCGACGAACCGTTGGGTAAACTCAGCGAGGAATTTTTCCGGATCCGCCTTGGAATCATGACGCAAAGAATTCAGATGGTTTTCGATTAACTCCGTGACACTTTTTTCCCGCAGTGAAAGATCACCATTTCTAACGGCATTCATGGCGTAGGTTGATTGGTCCAGGGTATAACGGTTCAGTTCAACTACTTTCCCAACATAGACCATGAGATTTTTGTCCCGTTCTTTTTTTGCGGAGACGAGTGTGCTTTTAGCCGAATCGATCTGCTCCTGGTAACGAGGAGAGATTTCTCCAAGCTTTTGGGCCGCCTCCACAACCTTTTCAAGTTTGGGCAGTTTGCTGATCGTAAACGACAGGTCCGTCCCCCGCCGCAACGTGTCGAGGGCTACAATACGGGCTGATTCCTTACCCATTTTATTTCTCTGTGCCGCATCCGTTGCTGCTGCGGGAGCCGGCATAGCAACAGAGCTTCCGGTTTTATAACTACGTCTTAAGAGCCACGTTCCCAGACAGATCAGTAGCACCAGCAGAAAAACAATCCCGCCGGCGAAAAAAGGAGCAGAAATAAGCCCGGACGAAGCATTATCCGTAAATGGCAAGAGTGGTGGCGATGGGCCGGAGGTTCTGTTTGATGTTTGGATGGCTGCTTGACTTTGAGGAGTTGAGTCAAGCACCGGAGATTTATTTCTCAACGCTTCGGCAAACTCTCCACAACCACTGAAGCGGTCTGCCGGGTTTTTCTGCAAAGCTTTGTTGAGGACGGTTTCTATCCATTCGGGAACATCAGGCTGAAGCTGCCGTATGGGCTGCAGCGGTTTTTGCAGATGTTCATTTTTGATAACATAGTCCGACGTGCTTGCATTACCAAATGGTACTACGCCCGTCAGCATTTCAAACAGAATGACGCCGACTGAGTAAACATCGCTACGATGGTCAAGCTCCTGCGGGTTTATTATCTGCTCCGGACTCATGTAGTGCGGTGTGCCGAATGTGCTGCCCGATTGTGTCAGTCGGGTTTCGCCCACCAGCATGGCGATGCCGAAATCCATCACTTTTACGTGGCCGGAGTCGCTCAACATGATATTAGCCGGCTTGATGTCGCGATGAACAATACCCTGCTGATGAGCGTAGTCGAGAGCCTCAAGCACCTTGATGCAAATTTCCAGAGCCTCATCCGGTAAGATCCTGCCTCCGCATTTCCGCATGTGACTAATCAAGGTATCTCCCTTGATTAATTCCATGACGATACCGAAGGTATCCTCATGCTCAATCAAGGCATATACGGTTACGATACCAGGATGGTTGAGACGAGCCATGGCCTTGGCCTCATACCTGAAACGTTTCAATATGGTCTCGTTGTCAAGATAACCCGGATTAAGCAATTTAATGGCAACCAGTCGCTTAAGCTCGGTATCTTCAGCAGTCCAGACGGCCCCCATGCCCCCCTGTCCGATTGGCAGATCGCCGATAATTTGATAAATGCCCATTTTTTTCTGCATAGGATTTTCCCTGTTTTAAAAATTACAGTAACGGCCGAAGTTCATTTTTCAGTTTGGCCAATGATTGATATCTGTTTGCCGGTTCTTTTGCCATCATTGTTCCCAGGATATTATTCCAAGCCGGTTGCAATAATCGGTTCAGCGAAGTAGGAGGCGGTGGGTGCATCTTGAGGATCTTATCCTGTAGTTCATATTCTTCTCGTGCGGTCAGCGGCATGGCGCCCGTAAGCATCTGAAATACCGTTACACCTAAAGCAAATTGATCGCTACGCCCATCAATCTCCCGTCCAAGTATCTGCTCAGGCGCCATGTAGGCCAACGACCCTATGACGCCACCGCGGGTTAGCCTTTTGCCGCCACAGGCAAGAGCAATGCCGAAATCAACCAGCTTTGGCATCAAATTTCTATCCAGCATTATATTGCTGGGTTTGATGTCGCGATGCACGACAGAAGGAGTGAGACGGTAAGAGTAATACTCAAGCGCGTCAACGAGATCCATCAATATGGATGCCACAACCGAGGGGGGGAGAACGTTCTGCCGTTTGAGAAATCTCTCGACTGTTCCATTTTCAACAAACTCCATGACTATCCGTAGCTTGGGACACTCATAGTAACGTGACACCGTCACGATATTAGCGTGTTCAAGGCGCATGTGGGTCTGAGCCTCGCGTTTAAATCGCTCAAGCAAGTTTATATCTTGGGTCAAACTGTCATGCATCTGTTTTACCGCCACAACCAGATTCGGCGCCTGACGGTATCTGGCCCGAAAAACCTCAGCCATCCCGCCGACTCCAAGACTTTCCAGTAACTCAAACTCCGCTTCAAAATTTCCGGGGGTTCCCTGGCCTTGCTTTTTCAACACAAACTCTGACTGTTGTCGCACGGCAGGAGCATCTACCGTTGTCGGTCGATACAACGTCTTCCCGCATTTGAAACAGGATATCATGGTAGCGGAAGCAAAAGAAGTTCCACAGTAAATGCAAAACATAGCAGTTGATCCTTACCTTTCGATGATTATTTCAGATATTCAGCCATATTCTGAAATGCCGAATAGAGACAACAGTTGGCAATATACGACTACATTGCAATAGCAAACATATCTAAGCTAATAATGCAAGACAGGTTATCAAAATAAATACCTGCAGTATTTATATAGTACAAATAAAGCTATTATCCCAGCTATCCAACGCCCATTTTTGAATAACAGCATTATTTTTTTGAAGTACTTTACAATAAAATCTAATGGTTCAGGCAAGGGAATTATTGAGCTCACTTCTTGGCCACATTTGTAGCAAACAATTGAGTCGAGTGGGTTTTTAGCTCCACAATGACGGCAGTAAATTTTACCCTCTTCCGTAGGCTGTGTGATCGTATCGTACGTTATTTTTGAGCGTACTAAATTCATATCAAGATTGGTGTCGGCAACCACTACAGTATCGGAGAGGCTGATGGCCTGCTTGCCGATTACTTTCTTGCCGTTTACAAAGGTGCCGTTAAGGCTTTGGTTATCCTCGATATAAATGACCCCTTCTTCAGCGTAGATGATTGCGTGCCGATTTGTTACCTTATGAGAAGACAAGGTGATGTCACACTCCGTATCTCTGCCCACCTGAATAATATTAGATTTAGCCATCCGCTGTTTACCTCCCTTTGAAAAAGAATGTCAGCCTGGCGGAACCAAGCTGGATGCTGCAACCGTCGGTAAGTTCCACATCTGTCACCAATTCATTGTTACTACGAGTGCCGTTTTTAGATTTCAGATCGACAAGATAAACATGCCCGTCCTTGAGATGAATGCTGGCATGTGTGCGCGAAACCGTGGCTATGGGAATAATTATATCGTTACTATCCGCGCTGCCGATACTGTACCTGGTTTTACCCAAGGCACACTGCCAACCGGCCAATTCAGGACAGTTTCCCTGAAGGACACCCCATTGGTGATGTTCAGTCGGCGGTTGTTCAAGAGCACATTTCACGCAGGGAGCTTCAGAGTCAGAACGTCCCGTGCCGCAAACCGAACAGGGGTAGCCGTCAAATGTAGAGTCGTCACGCCGTCTTTTAATATAGATGGCAAAAATAAGTAACCCAGCTAAAGCAAGAACAATTACACCCAGAAACTGACCGCGCAAGTACCACTGTTGCGGGGCTGACACTCCTTGGGTAAACAGGCGAATGGTTAGAGGCACAGTGACTGTCTCGCCATGAACTAGCGAGAGCGTGGCATTTTGAGAAGCAGTTCCGGCCGGTATATTATCCAACGAGATAGTCACTGCCGACCGATTGCTAAAATGTTTTATCAAACGGGCGGCATCAGCTTCACTTCTGATACCGTTGGCGGCATCGGTATAATAGCCGCCTGTAAAGCGGCTCAGCTTTTCAAGGGAGAGGAGATATTTACGATTAATCTGACTGCTACCCACACCCGAAAGGATGATGGACGCGGCCCTGGCCTTATCGGTGATATTGTCAAGGGTATATGAGGTGCCTTCATCCTTGCCGTCAGAGAGGATGATGATGGATACCGGTCCCGGACGCTGAATTTCAAGCTGATCTACCAGCGAATAGACAGCAAAGTTCAGTTCAGTGCGGCGACCGTCACTCTTCAAACTCCGGATTGCGGTAAGAATCTGATCTCGCTTGGGTGTAAACGGTTCTAAAAGTTGCAAGGTGTCGGAAAAAGCATAAACCGCCACCTGATCCTGATTGGGCATGGCTTTAACCAACAGTTCAGCCGCCTTCTGAGCCTCCAGCAGCGGGAGGCCTTTAACACTGCCGCTGCGGTCAAGCAGAATCGCATGGAAGAGCGGTGATTTTGCCTGTACGTCAAAGCTCTTCTGGGGCATTTCGGTGTTGCCGGCAAAGACCTTCACCTGATTTTCGCTCAACGTCGTAATTGGTCTACTTCCAAGTTTGGCGCGGAAGAAAATCGTAGCTTGCTTAGATATTGAAACAACCTGTACCGCTTCAATGGACAGTTGCTGTTCCACCGGCGGAGTAGCTGCAATGCCGGAGGCGGAAACTATACTAAAAAAAATCAAAGCAAAGAGTCGAGCAAACTTCATTTTAACCCCATTTAGTTATTTTAAATTTTAACTTCCGTTTTTTACGAAGGCCGTTCAACATCCTGTTTTTTATTCTTTTTTAATTTTTTATTTTCATACTATTGGCTTACATGATAATTTATTTTTTATCGTTTCCAGGTCGAGGACCGGACTTGATTTCGGGCTGTTCACGATTTTTAAGTTCAGGTGTAGGTGGAGATGGAGTTAATAGATTTTTACTACCGCCAGGTAAACTTTTGGTAGGAATGGGAGGCAAAAGAGTGTCGGCGGGAGCTGAGACGGTACTATTTCTGACATTATTAACATCATGGGTCAAATCATAATAGTCATTACCAGTCAAAATATTCAGTAAGTACAGCTGGTTTACAACGTATTTCTTTCTCACGCAGAATTCAGCTAATCTACTCAGTTCCGCTGATGATCCAATTTCAACAACCGACGTGTTACTTGTTGATTGACCATAAGAATTAACCGAGACAACAGCTTTAGGTTCTGTAGTAATTAAATAGTTCGGTCCATCTTTATCAACTGTACCTCTCGCCAAATACGCAAAAACCCACAACGTTAAAATCAGCGCAGCAATACTGCCACCGACGAGCAAGCGAAATGTCGTATTTTTTTTCTTCGGCGGCGACATTACCGGTGACCTTTTACACTCTTGACCGCGACTCGCATCTGTTGCGTGCATATGGCCCAGCCTGATGACCTGAACCGTGACATTGTCATGCCCGCCCCGTTGCAAAGCCAAGTCCACCATGGCTTCGCAGGACGCCTGGGGGTGCCCGCCTGTCAACCCCAGGAACTCATCTGCATCAACAAGGTCAGAAAGACCGTCAGTGCACAAAATGAATATTTCATTTCCCTGCAGTCGCAGTGGTCCCCGGACTACACATTCCATGTTTGGGCCTTCGCCGATATAATGCGTAATCTGATTTTTGTTTGGGTGTTTTTTTGCCTCTTCAGGGGAGATATGACCACTATCCACCAGCATCTGCACGTAGGAGTGATCTTTTGTCATCTGTTGAATTTTACCGCCGGATATACGGTAAATCCTGCTATCCCCAACATGAGCAAGGTGATAACTATGATTCACATCATCAAGCAACAGCAGCACGCCGGTGGTGCCCATCCCTCTAAGCGCATCATAAGATAAATTATTACAGTAGACTGACTCATTTGCCTTCTCTATGGCCTTTTTCAAGACGACGCTTGCCTGCACAGAACTCTTGGCTGAGCGCATTATGGAACCGATCTCCTCTACCGCCATCTTTGAGGCTATCTCGCCCCCCTTGTGCCCTCCCATGCCATCACAGACGACAAAAAGCATCCCCAAAGGGGTATTGAAGGTTGAGCAAAAATCTTGATTATTGGAACGGAGCTTGCCAGTATCTGTTCTACTGCCAATAGCCAGTGAGACCATGATTACTCCTTAGCAGGCAAGCATTATTTCATTATCACCATAAGCAGCCAAAGGTTATCATATAGACGCCATGATAATAAAACTATTACCTTTCATGTACGGAACATGTGCACTTTTATTGTTATTTAGATCGACTAGATACATGGTTACATGAGTCATGACATACATCTTATACTTATAAGTACATCCCTTTGAACACAAAAAGAGTCCTACCTACGCGGATAACATCATTATCTTTCAATAGGCACTGCGTTCCGAATTCAACCCTGCACTCGTTTACAAAAACACCGTTGGTTGAGTCAGCATCACGAATAAAGCACTGTGAATCAATGACAATAATCTTTGCGTGCTGAGTTGATACCAATTCGTCCCTTAGAACAACAGCTGATTTACTGTCACGGCCAATACTGGTGGCGCCGGCACGAACCGTAAATGCGATGCCGAGGTTCGTGCCGGGGGTGCCGTCAGTCTGCACCAACCAACCGAACACGGGGAGATTCTGGGTATTAGCTGCAATGCCATCCCAGACGCGTGTCGTTCCATGACTTCCTTCTTCGCCCATGAACTCAGTTTTATTTCTCATGATATTCATCTCAGCGGTTCCACCTTGCGTAGTGAACTGTTCCGCGCTGTTATCACCCTGCTGGACAAACAGGGGGCCATCTGTTCCTTTGCAATAGGGGCATTCCGGCCAACTCGAATCCATTATGTGTCCTCGGTTGCACGTTTTCGCGGCCATTGTCTCCTCCTTTGGGCATTTCGGTGCAATAATAGCTAATTACGGTTAGATTGATCAGTACATGGAGAAATTGAGGCAGGCATAGAATCGTCCAGTCACTTCAGCACCCCCTCTGTCTCCGCGAAGATGGTGCTTTTCCATCAGTCTGTCGTCCAGGTACTGCTGTCAAAAAAAACAAATAATTTAAAATAATTTTATAAACATCTTTAACAATTTTCATGGAACATTACAAGGACTATTTTTTTAAAATACTTGGCCGTAACAACTGTCAATCGAAATACCGTTTTTTGCGTGCATACTTTTATTCATAGGGGAGTGGGGTCAGCCCTTGAATATGGAAAATGAGTGAAATTTCAACCAGCCGGTTGCACGCCGCTCCGCCCAAAAATTCGACCGGGGGACGAGCGAAAACCGCAACAGTTTTGTTCGAAAACCGAGACAGATTTGTTTGTTTCTAATTTTAAATTTCAAGCTGAATACGGGAACCAAGGGACGGAATCAAGGGGCGAGATCCGCTTGGAGGGGCTGCAAAAATTCCCTGACATCTACGATGTGAAGGAGCTGGGGGACGTCCACCCCGATGCAAACACCCGTCTGCACATTGCCACCATCCAGGGGATGATGAAGAGGCTCCTTTGACGTAAGCCCCTGAGGAGACAGCCTCGACATCTCCTGGCTCAAGGATGACAGCGCCACTGCGACGGAAGATCTGCCGGAACCTGCCTTGCCGGCCCAAGAAGCATTAGGAGAACTGGAAGCGGCCATGAATGAGTTGCAGGGGATACTGGAAGAGATGGGCGCGGAGGTGGAGGCGTAAACCTTACCACCCCCGGCCCCTCCTAAAATAGGAGGGGGGAGACTCCCCCTCCTTGGACAAGGAGGGGGGTGGTTCGAAAAACAAGCAAGTGGCAAACAGGAGGGGATTAGGGGGTGGTTCGAAAAGTGCACAAAAGGGTGGTTGGTTCGGATGTACGCGGGTGTAAAGAGATGAGTGATTGACAGACCCTCCTGAAAAAGTAATACTCATCACTACCAAGCACTACCTGGAGGCAACGTATATGCAGACGACAATAAAACCCATGGCAATCAAACTGCCTCAACAAGAAAGAGAGCGTCTCCAGAAACTGGGTGAAGCCAGGAAACGGTCTCCACACTGGTTGGCCAAGGAAGCCATTAGCCAATATCTCGACAGGGAAGAAGTCGCCGAACAGTTTCGACAAGAAACCGTAGCCTGCTGGGAAGAGTTCTGCCATACCGGAAAATCCGTTCCCCATGATGCAGTTATGAAGTGGCTTGAATCCTGGGGGACCAATAACGAGCTTGAGCCGCCCCGATGCAAATAGAGTGGCTTGATTCAGCTATTCATGACCTGCAACGGCTCAGGGATTTCATCCTTCCTTACAATGTAGACGCTGCAAGGCGTGCCGTCAGAACGATTCAGATCGCAGTTTCTCCCCTTGCATTGAATCCGCGCATTGGTAAACCGGTGGAAGAACTTCCGGATTACCATGACATTTTCATTCCGTTCGGTTCTTCCGGGTATGTGCTTCGTTATCGAATCCAAGGTGATACCGCTTATATTGTCGCCGTAAAGCACAGCAGGGAAGCCGGGTTTGCCGGTCAGAAACCAACTGCTGGGTTGATAAACGAGCCGGGTGAAGCTGCTTACGGTTAGAAGAGAGAAAACCTTACCACCCCCGACCCCTCCTAAAATACACCCTCGAGGAGTCAGGGCTCAACAATCAACAAATCCCTGACCTGCTCCAAAGCCGCACTTACCTTTCGGTCCTTTTTCGCCCGCTCAAGCAGCCTCTTGCTCGTCACCGATACCGCCGCATCGCCCATTCTGAATATCCCGCCGATCTCTTTAAGCTTCATCCCTCCGTGTCTGTGGCAGAAATAGATGCTTACTTTCTTCCACAGGCTGTCTTCCTCTCCAATCGCCCCTTTGACCGTCTCTACAATCTTATCTACCCCAGGTCGACCCGAAAGTTTTTTTATTGCGGGAACGCTCCGGTCCGGTTGTAGGGGATAGGAGGGACGGGGGGATAGGAGGACGGACGTTCATGCAATTATGCGTTTCATACGAAACGCATAATTGCATGAACGTCCCCATCTCACTTCTCGTCCCCATCTCACTTGCTCTCTTCACTGCGGCGCCGCCTCTCATCGCACCCTGTGGCAATTATTAGAATATGAAAAAACCGACAGATGAAATGCTTCGTTTTTTCACGTTTTTTGCCATTTTTTTTTGTATATCTCCGAGCAGTTAGCTCACTTTGTTCGGCGCGCCGAACTTTCGGGTTTATCCGGAAAAAACCGTGCAGAAACGAATAATGAGCCATCCTCATCGGTTGGCTCACTCCTTCCCTTCACGGCCCCTTCTCCGACCATTTTCGTCCCTGTGTGACTGATTCATGTGCAGATTCAGGCAATTAAACTCCGAACCTGTTTGACAAGGACAGTTCAGGATCTGCTGAAGAGACCCCGCCGCTTGGCCTCGCTGTTCGGCATCTGCCGTTCCACCCCCTCAAGAATCTCCCTCCGGAATTCCCGACGTTTCACCTCGTAGGCATTCGCCTGGGGACCGACACCGCAGTAGTATTTCTTGGCCTTCTCAAGATCACCATGGGTCATGATCAGCTTGTTCATCAGCTCCCGCACGGCCGCCTCGGCGCATTTTTCGTCATTCTCCATATCTTGCGGGGTATAGCCATGGCTTCTTGCCCTCAGCGGCATCAGCTGCCAGACACCCAGGGCTCCGGATTTGGAGACCAGATCCGCGGATAATCCGTAGGAACCGGTTTCAGCCAGGGCTATCTCGGCCAAGTCAATGGGCATGAGAGAGGTTCCCAGGCTCTTGAAGTAACAGAGCGCCGCCAGCCAGCGCGCCCGCTTCTTATCGGCGCGTCGACCAAAGACTTCCGCTATGGCAGGGACCTGGCGTTTACGTTCCTCCAGGTCGATCCCTTTCTCCATCACCTGCCGAATCTCTCTGTCCAGCTCGGATTCCGCAGCCTTTATGGGGATCTGAGCCTGCTGAACATGCGTCTGGTCACATGACATCAGGATCAGCATACAGGCAAGGATAGGGATGGCGATCATTTTCATAGTTTTCCGATGGAGGATTCCTACGTGATGAAACGCACCCTACACCACAAAACTTTCAATGTCAACTGTTCATGTGAAAAAACTGAACCATGCGGAATAATTCTACAATTTCACACCCATTATTTCAGCAACCGTATGAATATCCTTGTCACCCCGTCCGGAGAGACAAGCTACAATCGTAGTATCCGGTGAAAGGGTCGGGGCCAGCCTGATGACATGGGCAATGGCATGGGCAGACTCCAGGGCCGGCATGATCCCCTCCTCCCTCGTGAGAATGGTAAACGCCGCCAGCGCCTCATCGTCGGTGACGGAGACATATTCGGCCCGCCCGGTATCCTTGAGCCATGCATGTTCAGGACCCACACCAGGATAGTCCAGCCCGGCGGAGATGGAATGGGCATGGGCAATCTGGCCGAACCGGTCCTGAAGGAGATAGGTCTTGTTTCCGTGAAGAACCCCCACGCTTCCCGCGCAGAGCGGTGCGGCATGCTTGCCCGAATCAATACCGTAACCGGCTGCCTCCACACCCACCAGTTTAACTTCCCGGTCATTGAGAAAGGGATAGAAGAGCCCCATGGCATTACTCCCCCCCCCCACAGCCGCCACAAGAATGTCAGGGAGACGTCCCTCTACCTTTTTGTGCTGGGTCCGAACCTCCTTGCCGATGACCGATTGAAAATCTCGCACCATCAGAGGATACGGATGCGGACCGGCCACGGTGCCGATGACATAAAAGGTGGAGGCGACATGGGTGACCCAGTTGCGCATGGCCTCGTTCATGGCGTCCTTGAGGGTGGCGGTGCCGGAACTGACCGGGGTGACAGTGGCGCCCAGGAGCTTCATCCTGAAGACATTGAGGGACTGGCGCTGAATATCCTCCTCCCCCATGAAAACTTCGCACTCCATTCCCATGAGAGCGGCAATGGTCGCGGTTGCCACCCCGTGCTGACCTGCGCCGGTCTCGGCAATGACCCTCTTTTTTCCCATCCTCTTGGCAAGAAGTCCCTGGCCGATGGTGTTGTTGATCTTGTGCGCGCCGGTATGATTCAAATCTTCACGTTTGAGGTAAACCTTCGCCCCTCCCAGCTTGCTGGTCAGTTTTTCGGCGAAGTAGAGTGGATTGGGACGTCCCACGTACTGGCGGAGATAGTAGTCAAACTCCTGCTTGAATTCCCGATCCCGCCGGAACTGTTGGTAGACCTGCTCCAGTTCCAGGAGGGCAGGCATGAGAGTCTCAGGCACGTACCTGCCTCCGAACTCGCCGAAATGACCATTCTTATCGGGAAACCGCATATGAACTCCAAAGTTGTAAGGTACTCGAAACCGAAGATGAAATGAGTGACGCCACCGGTCAGAGCCCTTTGGCTTGCCGGATGAATGCCCTGACCTTGTCCGGGTCCTTGCGTCCCGGCAGGGACTCAACACCGCTGGAGACATCAACGGCATAGGGAACAACGATTCGGACCGCCTCGGCCACGCTTTCCGGAGTGAGGCCTCCGGCAAGGATGAGCTTGGGAGCAATGCCGCCCCCCCTGGCCAGCTCCCAATCAAAGGTCTGCCCAGTGCCGCCAACAGCCAACGGCGACCAAGCGTCCAGAAGATACCCGGCGACCTTATAGCGATGGACCCCGGCCAAGCTGGCGGCATCCTTGACGCGAAAGGCTTTGATAACCCGACGAGTGATCTCCTGACAATAGTCCGGCTCCTCCTCGCCATGCAATTGGACCAGATCCAGGCCGCAGAACTCCGCGCTCCAGTTTACTAGCTCCGCGTCTTCATCCACGAACAGTCCCACGCTCTGAATGAAAGGAGGAAGATCCCTGATGATAGCCGCGGCTTTCTGCGGGGAGACGGCGCGGGGCGACTTCTCGAAAAAGACGAAACCGAGGGCGTCGGCGCCGGCCGCCACGGCCATGAGAGCATCGTCCTTGGAGGTGATACCGCAAATTTTGACTCGAATCATAAGTAAATCCACCCTGGGACAGAGAACCATGAATTAAAGAACGATTCGGGGCAGACGCTCCAGGGCCTCCTTGATCTTGGCCTCGGGATATTCGTAATCCTCCAGGTTGCCGGAGAGATAGGCGTCGTAGGCCCCCATGTCCAACTGGCCGTGACCGGAGAGACCAAAGAGGATGGTTTTCTCCTTCCCCTCCTCCTTGGCCAGGATCGCCTCGTCGATGGCGGCGCGAACAGCGTGGGACGACTCCGGCGCCGGGACGATCCCCTCGCTCCGTGAAAATAGAATGGCCCCCTCGAAACAGGCATTCTGCTTGTAGGAGTTGGCCTCGATCTCTCCGGCATGGTAAAGCTGGGAAATCAGCGGCGACTCGCCATGGTAGCGGAGGCCGCCGGCATGAATACCCGGAGGCATGAAGTCATGACCGAGAGTGTACATCATGGCGATGGGGGCGACCTTGGCGGTATCGCCATAATCGAAGGCATAGACCCCCTTGGTCAGGGTCGGGCAGGAAGCCGGCTCCACCGCCAGGGCGCGGACCTTTTTACCGGCGGCTCGATCGGCGATGAAGGGGAAGGAGAGACCGGCGAAATTTGAACCGCCTCCGCAGCAGGCGATGACCACGTCGGGGTAGTCACCGGCGATCTTCATCTGCTCCCTGGCCTCCAGGCCGATGACGGTCTGATGGAGACAGACATGATTGAGGACGCTCCCCAAGGCATAGTTGGTATCGGCATGGGTGGCGGCATCCTCCACCGCCTCGGAGATGGCGATCCCCAGACTTCCCTGACACTCCGGATCGTGGGCCAGAATGGAGCGGCCGGAGTTGGTGAATTCCGAAGGTGACGGAATGACCCGGGCGCCCCAAAGCTGCATCATGCTCTTACGGTACGGCTTCTGCGAACAGGAAACCTTGACCATGTAGACGGTGCACTCCAGGCCGAACATACTGCATGCCAGCGCCAGTGAACTCCCCCATTGTCCGGCGCCGGTCTCGGTGGCCAGACGGCGGATCCCCGCCTGCTTGTTATACCATGCCTGGGGAATGGCGGAGTTGGGTTTGTGGGAACCGGCCGGTGACACCCCTTCGTACTTGTAGTAGATCTTGGCGGGAGTCTGAAGAGCCAGTTCCAGCCGCCGCGCCCGGTAAAGGGGGGACGGCCGCCAGAGGCGATAGATCTCCCGCACCTCATGGGGAATGTCGATCCAACGCTCCGTTGACATCTCCTGCTGAATGATGGCCATGGGAAAGATGGCCAGCATATCCTCCGGCGTCGCGGGCTGGAGGGTCCGAGGATTGATAATGGGATGCAGCGGCCCCGGCATGTCGGGGATGATGTTATACCACTGCTTGGGAATATGTTCCTCACCCAGAATAATCTTCGTGTCCATGGCTTGATCCTTTTTCTACTTTTAATTTCACTCGAACCGACGATTGTCGAACATCCTCCTGGTTTTCCGTTCAGAACGGGGAAGTTCGCCATAGGAGAGGATCTCCGTCTCGCAGGAGACCATAAGTTTGTGTTTAATAACAGAAGAAATGGCCTTGGTCATGGGAGAATCACAGGTGGAGGGAGTACCCTCGGCCCGTTCGATCCGGATGGTCATGTAATCCTTACCGTCGGGCCGATGATCCAACACCACCTGGAATTCACTCCCAAGACCGGGAACCGTGGCCAGCAACTCGTCGATCTGACCGGGGTAGATGTTGACCCCCCGGAAGATGACCACATCATCGGAACGGCCGAGAATCCGGTCATGGCGCGGCAGGGTGCAGCCACAGGGGCATGCTCCCGGGATCAGTCGGGTCAGGTCCCGGGTACGGTAGCGGATCAACGGCGCCCCTTCCTTGCACAACGAAGTCACCACCATCTCCCCCACCTGGCCGGGTGAAACCGGCAGGAGAGTTTCGGGATTGATGACCTCCAGGATGTAGTAGTCGGCCCAGTAGTGGATTGCGCCGCCGGCCCCGGGATGAGCGCAAGAAAGGCCGATGCCGGGACCGTAGAGCTCCGTGAGTCCAGGGATATCATGAACCGACTCGGCCCCCAGGGCGTCACGGATCTTGGTCAGCATGGCGTCGCTGGAGCGTTCGGCGCCCAGGATAACCTTGCGCACGGCGATCTTATCCCTTAAACCCCGTTTCTGCACCTCTTCCGCCAGGAGAAGCCCCATGGAGGCGGTGCAGCAAACCACCGTGGTCTGCAGATCCACCAGAAATCCGGCCTGCATCTCCAGATTCCCCGGCCCAACCGGTATGGCCAGGGCGCCGAACCGTTCACACCCCAACTGGAAGCCGATCCCCGCGGTCCAAAGACCGTACCCCACGCAGATCTGCACCCGATCCGCTGCCGTAAGCCCCGCCAACTCATAGCAGCGACCGAACATTTCCGCCCAGTCGTCGATGTCCTTTTGCGTATAACAGAGCATCTTCCGCTTGCCGGTGGTGCCCGTGGAGGAGTGAACCCGCACCAGTTTTTCAAAGGGGACACAGCGGAGCGGAAAAGGATACTCTTCCCTCAGATCATCCGCCGTGGTGAAGGGAAGCCGCTCCAGATCATCAAGGGAACGGATCTCCGACGGAGCCATGCCGGAGGCGGTGAGACGTTCCTTATAGAAGGGAGAATTTTCATACGCATGAGCCACCGTCCACTGTAACCCAGCCAGTTGGTGAGCAGCCAGGGACACGGCATCGGCGGCGACGGGGGGAAAACGTTTCAGCATGAAGGAAATCTCCGTAAATTCTACCACGGGGAGACGGAGGCACGGAGAAAACCGTACATTTGACTTTCCCTAAGGTGATTTGAGACAAAAAACATACCAACCGTCTGTCATCCTGAGCAACGCGAAGGAACTGCTCTTAAAACAGAAGCAGATTCTTCTCTATCGCTCAGATTGACAACTTTTGGAATTATCAAGGTATCGTCTTTGGTGCGAATCCCCTAAGCATTCGCATCTGTGGTGAATTGTTTAACCAGTGATACCGATGTGCAGCGCCGCCAGCGCCCCTTCCAGCAGCTTCGGCTTGGCGGTCAGTTTTGTAACCAAGGCCGCTTCCACCTGTTCCCGATGACAGAAGAGAAGCCCCGAATTGGCCAGGGCGCGCCCCAGGACAATGAGGTTCACCGCCTGAGGGTTACCCAGGATAAGCGCCGCAGCATCCGCATCCACCGTAAACCGCGCCGCCTGGGAACTACGGCTATTGGCCACGCTCCACCCCTCCGGTCGGAGAAAATGTTTATGGAGCAGCACCGTTTCCCCTTTGAGGGAGAGGAGTCCGTCCGCCTGACCCGGCCGAACCAGCGGACTGGTGAAGTCGCCGATCTTCAGGTGAGAGACGACGATCCCCCCCCGCTGGGCCATACCGTGGGTCTCGGAGGTGAGAACCGCCATTCCCATTGCAATGGCGGTCTCGGCCAAAAGGCGGGTAATGAAGAGGATCCCTTGACCGCCGATCCCCGATATGATCAACTGCTGCGCGTTACCTGTCACTTTT
>CAIYUY010000342.1 GCA_903929485.1 uncultured Desulfuromonadales bacterium | reverse complement strand
CCCCTCGGTATCGTTCCCCCGGAGAAACTTCAGCCGCGCCGGAGTATTAAAGAAGAGATTGCGTACCGTGATGACGGTTCCCCGGGCCATGCCGCACGCCTTTACCTCCTTTATCCGCCCCCCCTCGGCGTAAATCTCGGTCCCCTCGATACTGTCCCGCACCCTGCTGGCCAGGGTCAGACGTGACACCGAAGCGATGGAGGGGAGCGCCTCTCCCCTGAATCCCAGGGAGGTGAGGGTAAAGAGATCGCTGTCCGTGGCGATCTTGCTGGTGGCGTGGCGTTCCAGGGAGAGGAGCGCATCCTCCCGGGACATGCCATGACCGTCATCGGTAATCCGGATCAACCGCTTTCCACCTGATTCGATCTCCACGGTAATATCCAGTCCCCCGGCGTCCAGGGCGTTCTCCACCAACTCCTTCACCACCGAGGCGGGGCGCTCCACCACCTCGCCGGCGGCGATCTTATTGGTGAGTTGTTCGGGGAGAATACGTATGGTCACAGACATGGGCAAAACCTCCGGATCTGGGATCGCAGTCTAGCGCAGATACTACGGAAGTTCAAGGAGAGAGGTGGTGCGGAAGGGTGCGCTTTATGCTGGCCGGTCTGGGGGAAGACGGCTCCGAAGGTTCAAGAAAACGTGGGTAAGGAATATTAAGCGTACAGGAATCAGAGTTCCTGCGGAAAGAGTGAAAATCCTTCGCTACGAGCAGCCCCGCGAAGTCGCTGATCCAAACAGACAAAACCGTGCTGATCTGGATTCCCGTCGGCCCAGACGAGCGCCGCTGCCAGTTGCATGGCGTCGGCCGCTCTCAGGGGATGGCGTAACAGCAAACGACGGGCGTGGGAACGGACTTCATCCATCGGCTCTATTAATGTCCAGTGTCCCTCCATTCTCTGAAGCAGATCTCGCAAGAGGTCTTCTTGTTTTCCAGTTATGATGCCGTCACGGCGCAATCGCGCCAATGACGAACAACATTCGATAGCGCTCCCCCACCATACCACAAGATTGGCGTCTTCCCCGGCAAGAGCAAGCATGATGTCGGTCAAAGGCTCTTTGACACAGAGTGGAATTATTGCGGAACTATCCCAAAACTTCATCGCCCGTCTTCTCTCTCTTCAAGCAGCGCCGACACCCCTGCCGCTCCACTGTCCAGCGGTCTGCTCATACTCCAGAAATCGTCAGGCAAACCACCGGAGCCGATCTTCACCAACCCTCGTTTTTCGAGATGCTCCAATTGTCCGGCGATCTGACCCTCGCGGTGGAGTGGTACAATCCGGGCAATCGGGCGTCCACGCTCGGTAATGAGGATATCCTCGCCGGCCTTAACTTTACCCAAATACTCACTCAACGATGCTTTGATTTCGGAAACTGCGGCAGTATGCATAAATGCCTCCATGGGGCATAACTATATGACTAGTATGGTCACCTACAACCAACCTGTCAACCGTAATTCAGTTTCATGAAGCCTTAAGTCCCTGGGTCCGGGTTCCTTGACCTTATCCTGACAAACGGTTAGGATGGACGAAGATTCCACCCTGAGGTGACACCATGACACTCCATACCCTGGAACGAACCCAGATACTCCCCACTGACCTGGCAACGGCCTGGGCCTTCTTCTCCGACCCGCGCAACCTCCCCAAAATCACCCCACCCTCGCTTTGCTTCACCGTCCGCTCCACCCTGCCGGAACGGATGCACAGTGGGATGATCGCCACGTATACGGTCAGCCCCTTTCCCTTGACGACGGTCACCTGGATAACGGAGATCACCCATGTGGAAGAGCCGCACTTCTTCGTGGACGAACAGCGGTTCGGCCCCTACCGCTTCTGGCATCACCAGCACCACTTCCATGAGGTGCCCGGTGGGATTGAGATGCGCGACTTGGTCAACTATATTCTCCCCTTCGGCGCGGCGGGAAACCTGGCGGCTCCCTACGTGAAGAAACAGTTGAGGGAGATCTTCGATTTCCGGCGTAACGTGCTGGATAAAATGAAGTGGGAAGAGTTTTCCTCCGTGTCTCCGTGACACCGTAGTGGACTACTTGGGTGGTCGGGGGGGGGATGGGGTGTTAATCAGAAAAATCCAGCGGGCTTTTGGGTTCCTTCACCGTCCTGACCGGCACGCAGTGGGTGTAGATCATGGTGGTTTTCAGGCTGGCGTGTCCCAGCAGAGTTTGAATGACGCGGATGTCGTAGCCGGCTTGCAGCAGGTGGGTTGCGAAGGAATGCCGAAAAATGTGTGAAGTAACCTTTTTGGGGATTTTCGCCCTGCGCACGGCATGGTAGAGCGCATCCCCAAATTCTGATTCATGAAGATGAAAGCGTCGCCGTTCGCCACCTTCCGCCGTCACCGTCAGGCTTCTCTGGGGAAAGAACCACTGGTAGATGAATTCTTTGGGCGCATGGGGATATTTTTTCTCCACCGCGTCATCCAGAAAGACCCCGTCGTACCCATCGGCCAGATCCTGGTCGTGCAGCTCACCCACCACCTTTATCTGTGATTTCAGCTCGGAAATGATCGACTCCGGGAGCGGCACGGTGCGATCCTTTTTCCCCTTGCCATGCACCGTCAGCATCCCCGCGTCAAAATTAAAATCCCGTACTCGCAGTTGCAGCCCTTCGAATAGCCGCAGACCGCAGCCGAACAGCATTTTCACCACCAGATCATTGGGATAGGAAAGCTGCGCCAGGATTGCGTCGATCTCTTCGCGGGAAAGAACCGCCGGGATATACAGCGATTTTTTCGCTCGCGGCACATCCCGCAATTCACCGAACTCTCTATTAAGCCCATGCCGGTAGAAAAACAACAGGGAATTGAAGGCCTGATTCTGGGTTGAGGCGGCGACGTTGCACTTAACGGCCAGATACGTCAGATATTCCTTCACGTCGGCGGTAGAAAGTTCATCTGGCAGCTTGTTCTTCAGGAACCGTTGAAAAGAGCGGGACCATTTGGCGTAGGCCTTCAAGGTCTTGCGGGAATAGTGACGCACCTTGATTTCATTGGTCATGGCCTCCATGACCTTGTCCCATTCCGGTGAATCAGATTTTACCTGATAGCCGGCATCGATGTACTGGGATGTTGGCTGGGTTGGTGTCCGTTGACTTGGTGGTGCAGGCGATGCGGCATCAGTCAAATGAACCTTCGGCAACGGTTCTTCACCTTGCATTGACGTATAGAGAGATACGGCATGAGCGGCGCAGCACCGCTGTTCATCGGCCTGCCCCTTTTCCTTTAGTTTCTCCAGAAAAAGCCGCAATCGTTCGGCCATGTCGTCCGTAATATGATATTTGTCGCAAAAATCCAGGTAATACCGCAGCCATTTCGCATATTCCGGAAAGAGCGCCTCGTCGATGGTGTTTGTTTTCAAATACTCAAGATAGCGGGCATAATCGGTTTTCGGAATCAAAATCATGGAGCGCCTCCGTGAAACAAAGCTGGTCTCTGTAGATATTGCGATCATGAGGTATTTTAATTGATTTTCGTGGAAAGTAAATGATATGGTACCGTTCAAAAATGTGCCAAAACTCGGCGCAATCCATGTTTTACTAGGATGACAGGCAAAAGAGAAGACGTACGGCTATGGCCCGACACAGCTTCAAGTTCAGCGATTAATGCGGGAGCTTTTTTTGTGTTGAAGGATATGAAGACATACACCCATCTGAAGCCTGGGCAAAATGGTACGAAGCGACTGGTGGATCAGTACGGCGATAAACTCTTGTGTGTTCGATACCGTTACGATGAGATACGGCACGTCAAGATGAAGACTGTCGAGATCATTGTCGATGAAAAGCCTTGCAAGCCGCCCTTACGATATCAGGATCAGGACATGGTTGAAGTAGTGGTGCCTTTCTCTGACAAAGATCTTCGAGACAGGTTAAGGGCGGTGCATGGGCGATGGGATCCGGAGGAAAGACTCTGGCGAGTATTGTTTGGTTCCATAAAGGGCGATATTCAATTGACAGAGAGAATTTTGAAGCAATAGGGGGAAGGGAATGTTGCAAGTTGCTTATATAGGGAGTTTAAGGGTATTGAGTAGTGAGTGTAAAATAGACAAAATATACCCTATATAGGGAACTGTAATATTACTTATATAGGGCACCGATTGCCTATACAGGGAATAAATTACCTATATACGGTTATAGGTCACTAACGAGTT
>CAIYUY010000341.1 GCA_903929485.1 uncultured Desulfuromonadales bacterium | reverse complement strand
ATGGCGGCAAACATCGTGTCGGCTATTATGGCCATGTTGTACTCCTTATCTGTGGACTCTGCCTGCCTATTGTGAAAAAAAGCACGTTACCTCTGGACAAGTCAAATTATTTCACCTATCACTGCCATGGGGTTGGCAGTGGCTACGGATATTTTTCATTCCAGGAGATTATATGACCGGAAAATTTGATGCGATGGTAACGATTCTCAACTGGCTGGAGAGCGGACGGACCGTGACGCCGCAAACGATCATGGATGAACTGAGTGTCAGCGCCAGGACTACCTACCGGTATCTGACCACGCTTCAGGAGGCGGGGTTCCCTCTCTTCTTCAACAAGGAACGGGGTAGCTATGCCTTTGCCGAGGGGTATGCCCTGCGCAAGCCGCACCTGAATCTTCGGGAGAACCTGACCTTCTCCCTTGCCAAAGTATCGCTCAAGACCATGGGTGGCGGCATGGACAAGGAGCTGGCCAGCATCGAGCGGAAGCTGGCGTCGCCATTCCGGGAACTGCCGCCGCACATCATTGTGGCCGCCGACGAGTTCAGCGTCGACATCCGGGAGTTGTTCAGCGTCATCAACCGGTCCATTGCCGAACGGCGGCGAGTGGCGTTTACTTATACGGCGGCCAGCACCCGCGAGGAACATGCCCGGATCGTCGACCCTTACTATCTCTTTTTCCATGACGGTTACTGGACCTTGCGGGGGTGGTGCCACACGCGGCGGGAATTCCGTTCCTTTGCCCTGGACCGGATCCGGGAACTGGAGATGCTGGAGGCGACCTACGAACCGCTTCCTCTTGATCCTGAAGCGGACCATGCCGGAACCTTCGGGCGGTACGCTGACGGGGAGGCGGTGCCGGTGCGACTCAGGTTTGCCTCCGTCTGCCGGCCATTCCTGCTTCGGCGGAGCTGGCATGGCAGCCAGAAGCTGACGGAACTGCCCGACGGCGGCTTTGAACTGGAATTTCAGGTGAAGGGAATACTGGGCATCCGCCCCTGGTTGTACCGGTGGTTACCGGACGTGACGGTGGAGGCGCCCCGGGAACTGGCGGAACTGGTGGTCAAGGAACTGGAAGAGGCACTGGCCCGGCAACGGGAGGTCAACAAGGGAGGATAAGAGTATGCTGCGACGAACGTTCTTGCAAACAGTGGGTGTGGCCGGGCTCTCGACGGTACTTCCCAAAAGGGCTGAAGCCCGACCGGAACGCAAGGTTACTCTTGCGGATATGTATCTGGCTGGTTTTCAGTATCACGAGGGAATGCGACAGGAAGTGGCGCAATCGCTTTGTGAAGGGGCGACGGTATACCTGATTCGTGAACCGGAAAACCGGTACGACGATCAGGCCATTGCAGTACGTACCGGCGACGGTTACATGATCGGTTATGTGCCGCGCGACATTAACCCGGTGCCTGCGGTCATCGCCGATCAAGGGGTGATCCTGACGGCTGAGATTATTAGAGTGGATCTCAACGCTTCGCCATGGGAGCGGGTCAGGATCAGGATGTATCAGGTCGTATAGCAGACATGTCCCATGTCCACGGTATCGGTTTCCGGCTCATCGGGGAGATCTTCAGCGTCCTGCAGGATAGCCGCGAAGTCGTCCTCTCCGCGTACACCCAACGAAACAACCCTGTCACCGGCATGATTCAGGAGGAATTCCTTAAACACCCCATTTATGGCGGTGATCGCAATAACCGTGTCACTCCGATGCGACTTGATAGGTCGTTTTGCATCGTCACTTGCCCCCAGTGATCCCCGAAAAATATTTTTCTGCCCCTATTTGTATCCGACTTAAACTGTCGCCATGTCCATATATCTTGGAATCAGAAAGGAGATACGCGATGAGACAACCAAAAGGAAGAACCGAGGCGGGTTCGGCGATTCACCGTCGGATCATGATTCTGAAATCACTCCCTCACTATCCCCGGGAGAAGATGACGGTGAACGATCTACAGGAGCGTCTGGCGACACAGTATCTGCTCCATGCCGACGAGCGGACCATTCAGCGGGATCTGAACAGCCTGCTGCCACCGGCCTTTCCCATCGAGAGTGATGGCTACAAGCCCCAAGGGTGGCGGTGGCAGAAGAACGCCCATGCCGTTGATCTTCACGCCATGGACCCCCAGACCTCGCTGACCTTCCGGATGGTGGAGAAATTCCTGTCGCCACTCCTTCCCAAGGCGACCCTGGCGGCTCTGGCCCCCTATCAGGAGATCGCCCGTGGTGTACTCGGTTACGATCCCACCGGTAATCTGGAATCCTGGTCCGACAAGGTGGAGGTCTTTCACCGGAGTGAGTTACTGGTCCCGCCGGAGCTGGACCCGGAGTTGCTGACGACGGTTTATATGGCGCTCTTCGAGGGAAAACGGCTGCGGGTCAGGTATCGCACCAAGGGGGAGGCGGAATCGAAGGAGTGTGTCGTCAACCCGTTGGGGCTCGTCATGACCGACAACATTCCCTATCTGGTGGTGACCTTTTGGAACTATCAGGATGTGCGACAGCTGCCGCTCCCCCGCTTTGAACTTGCGGAACTCCTGGACGAGCCGGTGACCCCGCCGCCGAACTTTTCTCTGCAGGAGTACGTGACAAGGGGTGAATTCAGCTATCGCAAGAGTGAGGAGTTCATAAACCTGAAGATCCTGATGAACGAGGGGAGGGCGCTTCACCTCAAGGAGACCAAGCTGCACCCCGATCAGCTCTGGAGTTATCTGGGGGATGGCAGGGTAGAGATCAGCGCCACGGTCTATGATTCTTTACAGCTCAGATTCTGGCTCAACGGGTTCGGTTCGGACGTTGAGGTCTTGGAACCTGCGGAACTGCGGGGGGAGTTTGCTCAGCAGGCACGGGAGTTGGGGAAGGCTTACCAATAATCCTAAAAAAAATAGTCCACCACGGAGACACGGAGACACGGAGACACGGAGACACGGAGGATAATCTTCTGAAAGTCCAAATACTTGCAATGGTCTCAGGTTTAAAGAGGGTCAAACCTTTTGGGCTAAAACCAAAAAATAAATTTTCTCGGTGATTTTCTCCGTGTCTCCGTGTCT
>CAIYUY010000340.1 GCA_903929485.1 uncultured Desulfuromonadales bacterium | reverse complement strand
GCTATATGAAAACGTGAGAAATGTCCAGCCCTATTTTAATATTACAATATTTACTATTATTATTCAGCCTAGTGATACGTTCTGAAGTCATGTCTGCCCATGGATTAGCAATATATCACATGGTTGTGGGTAAGGGGCAGGACTAGGGACCGGGAAAGGCGGGGACCGGTAACACATAACCATGCTCAAAAGAATCAGATGTGACATACGCGGCATCGTGCAAGGGGTGGGGTTTCGCCCCTTTATCCATCGCCTTGCCCGGCGCTTTGAACTCTCCGGCTGGGTCCGTAACAGCTCCGGCGGGGTGATCCTGGAGGCGCAGGGGAAGGAGGGCGATCTCCACCTCTTCGTCACCGCCATCCGGGCGGAGGCCCCGCCCTTGGCGGTCATCACCGGGCTGTCACGTGAAGAAATTCCTGCCGGCGATGGCGATGACTTCACTATTTTCGCAAGCAAGGGAGGAGGGGGGGGACCCGAAATCTCTCCTGACTGGGACGTCTGCTCCGACTGCCTCCGGGAGCTGTTTGACCCGGCGGACCGGCGGTTTCATTATCCCTTCATCACCTGCACCAACTGCGGCCCCCGTTACTCCATCATCACCGGAACCCCCTACGACCGACACCTCACCACCATGGCCCCCTTTGTCATGTGCCCTCTCTGCCGGGGAGAGTACGACGATCCAGCGGACCGGCGGTTTCACGCCCAGCCCAATGGTTGTCCCGTCTGCGGCCCAATTCTGACACTCACCGATGCTACGGGAAAGGTGGTTGTGGGGAATCCCCTGACCGAGGCCATCCGACTCCTGGCTGCGGGGGAGATCCTGGCGGTGAAGGGGACCGGCGGCTATCACCTGGCAGTTGATGCGGCCAATGATGGTGCGGTGCGAGAGCTGCGCCGGCGGAAACTGCGGGACGAAAAGCCCTTCGCCCTGATGGCGCCGGAACTGGAGGAGGTCCGGAAATTCGCCACCCCTGATTTCCCGGAAGAGCGTCTCATCACCTCGCCGGAACGCCCCATCGTCTTGGTTCGCCAACGTGACGAGCATAACCTCTCCCCGGCGGTAGCCCCGGCCAACGGCTATTTCGGCGTCATGCTCCCCAGTACGCCGCTGCAGCATCTCCTGCTCCGGGGGAATTTCCCGGCCCTGGTCATGACCAGCGGCAACCTGAGCGACGAGCCCATGGCCTACCGGGACAAGGATGCCCGGCAGCGGCTGAACGCCACCGCCGACTTTTTCCTGATCCATGACCGGTCGATTCAGACCCGGCTGGACGATTCCGTCGTACGGCTCTTTCAGGGAAACCCGCTCTTTCTCCGCCGTTCCCGAGGTTATGCCCCCCGCGCCCTACCGCTCTTCGCCGGACAGCGGAGCGTTCTTGCCGTGGGTGGAGAGCTGAAGGGATCGGTCTGCCTCACCCGGGGTGACCGGGCATTTCTCAGCCAGCATATCGGCGACCTGAAGAACCCGGAAACCCTGGCCTCCCTGGAGCAGACGGCGGAGCATCTGAAAAAAATTCTGGAGATCAAGCCGGAACTGGTGGCTCACGATCTCCATCCCGACTACCTCTCCACCCGCTGGGCCAGGGAGAGTTCCGGACTCCCCACGGTGGGGATCCAGCACCACCACGCCCACCTGGCCTCCTGCATGGGGGAAAACGGGCTGGAAGGGGAGGTCATGGGGATCATCTTCGACGGCGCCGGCTTTGGTCCCGACGGCACGATCTGGGGAGGGGAATTCCTGGTGGGGGGGTACGAAAATTTCCGGCGATGGGGCCATATCCGTCAGGTCCACCTCCCCGGTGGCGACGCGGCGGTGCGGGAACCGTTCCGGATGGCCCTTTCCTGGCTCCGCGCAACGTTTGGTCCGGCAGCCTTCGACCTCCCTTTCCCCTTCATCGCGTCCCTCTCCCCGGAGGAGAAGAAGCTGTTTGACCGGATGATCCAGAGGGGGATCAACTCCCCTCTCACCTCCAGCTGCGGTCGGCTCTTGGACGGAGTGGCGGCTCTTCTCGGGGTAAGGAGTGCGGTGAGCTACGAAGGGCAGGCGGCCATCGAGCTGGAGGGAATAGCCGAGGGGGGGAAAGAGCGGCCACCGTTACCCTTCCTGATCGCCCGTGACGCCAATGACTCCCTGATCCTGGACTTCACTCCCGCCATCCGGGAACTGACGGAGGCGTTCCTGGTCGGCGACGATCGGGCTTCCCTGGCTCGGGCCTTCCACAACACCGTGGCCCGGGGGGCGGTGGATCTCTGCGTCGCCATCCGGCAGGATACCGGATTGCAGCGGGTTGTCCTCTCCGGCGGGGTCTTTCAGAACAGGCTCCTGGCCGAGGGGGTGCATGACCTCCTTGCGGCCCGGAACTTTAACGTATTCACTCACCGGCTGGTACCCCCCAATGATGGGGGGCTGGCTCTGGGGCAGGCAATAATCGCGGGAAGGAGCAGCTCATGTGCGTAGGGGTTCCCATGGAAGTCGTCAGCAGGGATGGCGACAACATCATTGCAGAGATCGACGGAGTCCGGCGGGAGGCTAGCCTCATGATATTGGGGGATGAGGTGAAGGTGGGGGACTATGTCATCGTCCATGCCGGGTTCGCCATCTCCCTTCTGGACAAGGAGGAGGCGCTGGAGACACTGGAGCTGATGCGGGGCGTCTTCTCGCCGGCGGAGATGGGATGAACTACCAGGACGAATTTCGTGACCGGGAGCTGGTGGGAGGGTTGGCGGAACGGATCAGATCCCTGACCCTGGGGATGAAACAGACCCTGACCTTCATGGAGCTCTGCGGCACCCACACCATGGCCATCTACCAGTACGGCCTCCGGACCCTCCTCCCCCCCCAGGTGAGACTGGTCTCCGGCCCCGGCTGCCCGGTCTGCGTCACCCCCAACGGCTACCTGGACCGGGCCGTGGCCCTGGCCCGGCTCCCCGGTGTCACCATCGCCACCTTCGGCGACATGCTCCGGGTCCCCGGCTCCCGGTCATCCCTCATGGAAGAGCGGGCCAGGGGAGCCGACATCCGGATCGTCTACTCCCCCCTGGACGCCGTGGCTCTGGCGGCCAGGAACCCGGGTCGACGGATAGTTTTCCTGGGGGTCGGTTTCGAGACCACTGCCCCCACCATTGCCGGGAGCATCCTGGCCGCCCGGGCCAAAGGGGTGACCAACTACTTCGTCCTGGCCGCCCATAAGAGCATCCCCGGCCCCATGGAGCTCCTCTCCAGTGACCCGGAACTGGCCATCGACGGCTACCTTTGCCCGGCCCACGTAAGCGCCATCATCGGGGCCGACGCCTATCTCCCCCTGGCGGAGCGGGGGATTCCCTGTGTCGTCACCGGCTTCGAGCCGGCCGATGTCCTCCAGGGGGTGGAGCTGCTGGTCCGGCAGGTGAAGGAGGGGCGTCACGACGTGGAGAACCAGTACCGGCGAGTGGTGACCCGTGAGGGGAATCGGAGAGCCCAGGAGATCATCCGGCAGCTCTTCGTTCCGGCGGACGCCGCCTGGCGCGGCATGGGGATCATCCCGGGGAGCGGTCTGGTCATTGCCCCGGAATTTCGGGCATATGACGCCGAAGTCATGATCCCGGTGACGGTGGAACTCCCGATGGAGCAGCCCGGTTGCCGTTGCGGAGAGATCCTCCGGGGAAAAGTCTCCCCCTTTGACTGTCCCCTCTTCGGCGGGATCTGCACCCCTGAAACCCCGGTAGGGGCCTGCATGGTCTCTTCGGAAGGAACCTGCGCCGCGGCGTACAAATACGGGAGATAAGAACCCATGAACAACGACTTGATCTTACTCGGCCACGGCAGCGGCGGAAACCTCTCCCACCAGCTCCTGGAAGAGCTCCTCATCCCCACCCTTTCCGGCGAGGGGATGGCCCAGAGAAACGACGCCGCACTCCTGGAGCTGGCCGGACAGCGGCTCGCCTTTTCCACCGACTCCTACGTGGTGGAGCCGCTCTTCTTCCCCGGCGGCTGCATCGGCGACCTGGCGGTGAACGGC